>JALRDG010000071.1 GCA_023257055.1 Candidatus Saccharimonadia bacterium
GCAGCACTCGTGCAGCTGCCTGCAATGTCGCACCGGTTGTTACGATGTCGTCAATTATCAAATAGGTCGCGCCTGGCTGTACGTTGTGTGCGGCGAATGCCTCGGCGGCCTGCACTTTTCGCTGAGCTCGCGTAGCACCACGCTGCTGCGTATCCGTCTTTCGACGCAAGCAGGCATCATAGGGCAGGCCACGACGCGCAGCAAACGCCTTAGCAATAAGTGCGGCATGATCATAGCCGCGCTGCCGAACATGACGGGGGACAGTTGGAATTGGCACGATGCGCACATCAAGAACATGCGGCAGGCGTATCGCAAGCAGATCCGCAAGTGCGTCAGCAGCGCCGACACTTCGCTCAAACTTATATGTATTAAGGAGTTTCTCTAGAGCCTCTGACCGCTCACCAACACACCACGCCCGTGATACCACTACACTACATTGGCCACATATATTGTCTTCATGGCATAATTTGTTACAAAAAATGCAGCTTTCGTAGGGCTCCGTTGCGATGTTATATTTACAATTTTGACAAAAAATAGCTCCAATCTCACCACAAGAGGTACAGTAGTGGGGCGCAACAACACCGAGGAGACGATCAATCATTGTATTTTTTACGTATAAACATTAGTTTTATTGATTATACCCTACGCAACGGCTATACTGATAGAGACTATTTGTCAAATAGAGCCTAGAGAAAAGTGGAGGATATCATGGCCCGTAAACAAAACGACGATTTACTTATCGAGGACGAACTTGCAGCGGCTTTTCTGAATGACGATGAATTATCAACAGCACAGGAAACCGCAACAACGAGTACACAATCACAAACTGAAGAGCAGTGGGATGAGACAGAAGAAGACTTTCCAGGTCAGCTTGCTGTCGACGTCTACGAGACTGAAGACAAGCTAGTTGTCAAAGCCCGTACAGCCGGCGTTAACAAGGAAGACCTTGATGTCAGCATCAGCGATAGCATCTTGACGATCAGCGGCACGCTATCAAGCGGTGACGACGCCGAAGCGACCAATTGGCACATCCAAGAGTGCTACTGGGGCGAGTTCAGCCGCACACTAGCACTACCAGTTCCTATTAAGGAAGACGAAGTCAAAGCCGAGCTGAAAGATGGCGTACTTACTATCAGCTTCACGAAGGTAAAGACCGAGCAGGCGAAGAAGATTCAAATCCTCTAAGTCACAATTGCGTATAAAAAATAACCTCGCCTTAATCGGCGAGGTTATTTTTTACCAGGAATAGCCATTGGGAGGGTAGTGTGACGGCCGGCCTCCTGACATATAAAAACACCCTCACATCGGAGGGTGTTTTTATTACTGAGACCTACTACTGTAGGAATTCGTCAAGAACAAAGTTGACAATCGCGTAAGCGAAGATTGCAACGATGATACCGACAATAGCATAAAGAATCGTATTCTTAGCTGCGGTAACGGCGCTCTGGTCACCACCAGAAAGCGTGTAGCGGATACCACCGATGATAAGCATGATAACTGCTACCGCACCGATGATAAAGAGAAGAATGTTAACGACGCGCTTGATCAGTCCGTCTTCTTCAGTGATATTCTCTGGAACTTGGTCACCCTGTGCTGAATTTGCACCCTCGGTGATCGACTGTGCAAATGCGACGTCGCTTACTGGAGCAACGGCAGCTACACCAAATGCTAGTGCTGGAACCATTAGGATACCGGCTAGCATCATTTTAATTGTTTTTTTCATTTGTTCGCTTTCCTTTCGTTAGCAATATACTCTATTGTTATACCAAATTAATTTCTATTTGTGAATGGTTATTCTATCCCACTGCGTACAATAACGAAATTAACGATGGCAAAGGCGAAGATTGCAAGTGCCAAACCAACGACTGCATACAAAATTGTATTCTTCGCGGCTGTCGTTTGACTTGAGTTACCGGCACTCGCTGTGTAGCGTATCGCACCGACAATAATCATCACTACCGCCAAGGCACCAATAATATACAGTAGGGTGTTTACGAGATTTTTTACAAAGCCATTCACCTTTTCACCCTTTGATGCACATACGTCCGAGGCAGCCCCCGTGCCACAGGCGCGATAAATATCAACTGCCTGCGCCTGCATTGGCGCCACGAGTGGGGCAGTAAGGCCAATCAGCAAACCGAGGCTTGCAAGTACCATGCGAAACTTTTTCATCCTTGTATCCTTCCTATTACAAATTGCGTGATGGCAAATGCCATACCAACAACGACCAATCCGATAACCGCATATAGCAGTATGTTTTTTCCTTTAGCAATTCTACCTGAGTCGCCATTCGATGCTACATAGTAAAACCCGCCAATGATAATCGCGATCACGCAGGCGACACCGGCCACAAAATATACGACCCCAAGGATATCGTTCAGGGCAGCAGAATTCGCTTGGTTACGAGGAATATTCAGTGAGTCAGGAGACCCAAGCTGCGCGACAATTTTAGTTATGTACTCGATCATACGTTCAATCCTCCGGCTATCAAGTTAACTAAGGCCACCGACATAACGGCAATAATCACACCAATAACTGCATTCGTAATAATCTTACGAGCTCGCGCTGAATTTTCTGGCGACCCCATGCTCGTCATAAATACGAATCCACCATAGATAATAAATCCAACGGCGACATATCCAACGATTTGCATCAGCATGTCAATAATATTCAAAACTATCGTCCATACAAACTTTGTCAGTCCTTGCGTCCCTTGAGTCGTACCAGGATTTTTAATCTTACACCCCTTACCGTCGGGTTCAGCGAGGTTACGGTACCATGCCGGCAAGGTGAGAATAATATTTTTACCACTACAGTCAGCTGCACGAGCCGTCGCGACAGGCACAGTAGCAACTACGGCGCCACCCACGCTTGTTGCAAGTAGCAGGGCTGCTATATATCCTGCAAAACGTTTCATATTAATTAAATACTCCTCCTGGAATCAAGAAATTGGTAATTGCGAACATAAAGGCGTATGCCAATAAGCCAATTGCGACATTAAATAACATCATTTTCGCTTTCTTCACTTGCTCTTGGTTGCCGCTCGCGCTGGCATACATCACGCCGGCATATACAACACCACCAACCGCTAAAATACCTACGCCATAGGTCATAAGCTGGATTACGTACCGAAGTAGGTAGATAATCGCCCCTTCGCCAGCCTTTTCGTTACATTTAATAATAGATGTATGCTGCGCGCCACCGCACTGTGCAGCAACCGGCTGCGCCAGCAAGGGGACAGACAGAGCCATCACCGCCAATCCGGCTAGTACTATTTGTTTGATTTTATTCTTCATAACTATTTATAAAATAAGATAAAACCCCGGTTTTCGCAAGTGGTTTACATAAGTAGAATGAAAAACCTATTGCTTTTTTTAATAAAATAGGGTATAGTACGTTCAATACTAGTTTACGTGCCCACATAAGCGCACAAGGAACAATTAGATGATCCGACGTACACCTGAATCAGCGTCAAACCCAAATAAAAAAGAATCTAAATTTCGCAGTCGCCTAGCCGCAGGTATGCTTGCCGTAAGTGCCCTGACTATGGCTGGCTGTAGTAATAACGATGGTGAAATCGTCGCTGCCCCTACTGGCCCCGTCGAACAAGTTGACACCACTCCAGAATTGGAAGTAAAAACACAGCTTACACAAGAAGAGTACGACCAGTATCTTCCAGAAAACTACGTACCACGCGAAACTTCTGTCGATATGAATGAAATTCGAACAGACGTTCTCGGTGAAGCCGAACCAATTCAAATCGAAGGCGTTGCCGATGTCACTGGCTACAACGAAGTTATGGCAGCAATTGCCGAGCGATCAAAAACGATTAATAGCGACTACGTTCAGACATTGGAAGACCGCGTTAATAACATCTCCCTCTTTAATCACTTCGATAGTGCAGAAGAAGTAATTGACGCCGCTAAAGAGTATGCCTACGAGCCATACCTCTTGAATGCCCGTCAGAGCAACATCCCACTTGAAACCGTCAATGCACGACTAAGCAATCAAGATGCCGACCTAACTGATCAGGAATCATACACTGTTCTTGCCGTTGGTATGTTCGCCCAAGACCTTCTACCAACCGGTGACCCTGCGGTTAATCCGATTACAGACCGACTTGGCGTATCAGACCCAGAAGATAACCTAAATCTATTGAGTCAGTCAGTTAACGCTAAACTAGCCGAAGAGTTAATGACCGGCCAGCGAAGCACGACTACTATTGAAATGCGATTCGTTCCTGATCAAGAACTACCAGCCGATGTGCGCGAAGCCGCTCTCTACGAAGACGAGGGTAACTCAGCGATGATCGTTACCGTTGAAGATGGTGCTGCATACGAAGCAAATGTTAAATCGGTTGTTGAAATTACCGGACCTATGAGCTATTCGCCAAACGGCATGGAAGCAACAAATCGTACCGATCATGTACGCATTACCGCTTTCCTGACAGGCGAAAAGGGTGGGAAACTCGCTCCACAAACAGCCTCCGTCGAAGATTTCTCAATGTAATCGACAACAAATCACATAAAAGGAACTCCATATATACGGAGTTCCTTTTATTTTCGCATCGCTTAGTGCATAATCATAAGCAAGAATTACACGCTTATGATAAAAACATATATACGATTGTTAACAATAGCGGGGGTGGGGGCTGGAATAGTACTAGGCGCTCTCTTTGGTATGGCACCAGTTGCACATGCTGCCGACGCGAATGAAAAATTCGAATGGGTCAACGCTTCGACCATTAAAATGACCTACACGCAGTTAAACGGCGCTTTAACAAAAGATGCCAGTGTCGATCTGAAAAAGAACGATCAAGGAAAATTCGTTGCCGAGAATGTTAACGCAGGCAACTACGGCAGCATGGAAGCCCCGTCAGTCTGTACCTATACATACACACTGACGCCAAGCGGCAACAATACTTCCGGTAGTGTTGACACGAAGCGCACCTCGGGCAATTTCTTAACCCCTTGTCCCGACTCTCTCGCTATGGGTAATGTCGGTATTGGGAACGCCGCCAAGGCGGACGACGCCGGTGGTAGCACAACCGGAGATGGCGCCGAAGAAGAATCGGCATCAAGCTGTAAAGTTGATGGTATTGGCTGGATTATCTGTCCAGTTGTAGGTTTTCTTGGGCTCATTACAGATGCGGCGCAGCGAATTGTCGTCTCCATGCTCGAAACACAGCCCCTAAATGTACAGGCCGAGAATAACCCGACCTACCAGGTATGGAGTATTGCTCGCAACCTTGCAAACGTCGTGTTCGTGATTGCCTTTATGCTTATTATCTTCTCACAGCTGACAAGTGTCGGCATTGGTAATTACGGTATAAAGAAAATGTTACCGCGGCTTGTTGTTGCCGGCATATTGGTAAACATATCCTACTGGATATGCGCCATTGCACTCGACCTTTCTAATATTGTCGGCGCCTCTGTGTTTGAATTATTTAAAGAAACTATCGTCAAATTAAATCCAGAGTCGGTCGGAGCGTGGAGTGGTCAAAGCGACCGATATGCAACGATTGTTGGTGGCGTACTAGCAGGTACTGCTGTAGCCGGGGCGACCTTATACTTAGGACTTACCGTATTATTACCACTACTTATTACCGCAGCGTCAGCAATCATACTCGTCGTTGTCGTCCTGACGATTCGCCAAGCACTTATCATTATTCTGGTTGTCGTTTCACCACTTGCATTCGTAGCATTTCTTCTTCCAAATACAGAAAACTTTTTCAGTAAATGGAAGTCATTATTTACTACCATGCTCATGATGTATCCAGCTATCGCCCTTATTTTCGGTGGAAGTGCGCTGGCTAGTGAAGTTATCATGTATTCAGCTGGCAGTATAGAAGGTGACGCAACAAAGAAGTTTCTTGTTCAAACTACCGGTGCCTTCGTGGCAATTATCCCACTATTTATCACGCCGATTGTCATGAAGACCGCTGGCGGTGTATTAAATCGTATTGGTGGAATTGTTAATAACGCCGATAAAGGAATGTTCGACCGAGCACGAAAAGGTGCGGCAGGCCTGAGAGAATCTGAACTGAATCGTCAACGTTTG
>JALRDG010000075.1 GCA_023257055.1 Candidatus Saccharimonadia bacterium
TACACAGGCTTCCTGACAACTCAACCGCTCCCGCAGGATACGGAAAGTCACCGCCCGCAACACTCAAACGCGATTCTACTCGACGAAATACGTCGTTGGCACGTCCGGTCGAATCAACGGTAAACTGCACGCCATCAAATCGCACAACCTGCCCGCCAGCATCCCTCAGGACGACTTGCAGTGACGAACCTTGGTAAATGCCATTGATTCGCAAGTATGACACACGTGAAGCAGGCGGGATCGTTCGCACGAGATCGAGCGTCATCGTACACAGGTAGCCGCCGTTTTGATACTGTGCCGGGTTACAGCGCGTGAGACGCGGCTCTGAAGGCGTATCGCGCCGTACACCCGTCAGGTCGATACCGTTCGTACCAACACGAGATGGGTACAAAAATACCGTCTGCGTCACTTCACTTGCATCCAGATCGGCAACGCTAAACGACGCGTTTGGTGCAATTACCTGTGCATTCAGCAGTGCCGGGCCATTTGCCGGCCAGCTGGCTTTTTTCGGTAGCGTGCCGGCCATCGTGGAGATCGTATTGAGTGCCGCCGAAGCATTTGCTGGCGTCACATTGTCTTTTTCCTGCTTGAACCAATTGATTTCAATCCGCTCGACTGCACCGGCAGCTCGCAGTGGGATCATTAAGGTCTGCCCCTCCTGAAGTTCCGCCAGGTAATCTGGTGAAGTAGTGTCAATTTTTACACACGTATAGGCTTGGTTTAGTTCACGTCCACCAGCGGTGTTTGTCTGAAGAACAGTTTCACTGTTTGCGCCACCCGATTCGGTTGTAATACCGGCCGCCGATACTGTATTACAGTTATTTTGGCGAATAGCCGTACACGCTGTTGCGTTCCCCTGGTTACAGGCAACGACGACACGCTTCGCATCTTCAACGCCAGCTTGCGCTGAATCGTAGGCACTCTGCGACAGATCGTTGTCGGTCGATTGACGCTGCTCCTGCATCATTACACGCATAAAGCTCACCGTTACAACTGTTAAGAGTAATGCTGAAAAAATAACGACAAATAGCGATACGGCGCCTCGCTGCTGCTCTTTACTGGAAATCATTGTGCCCCTCCTGCTCTAATAACGGTTTCAAATCGATTGATCGCGCAAAAATCAAAGTTCGCTTCACCACCACCTTCGGGCGGTCGGCATTGCTGGTTCGATGTGTCAATCACCGACTGGTCATTCGTCCCCACCGTAAAGGCAATATGGTACGCCGCCTGTGCCGACGCTGCATCGACAACGATAGGACTAAATGTAAACTGATGAAGTGCCATGTCAAGCGATTCTGCCTCAAGCAGATCGCTACCGGCCGCACGCGTCACCGTCGCCGGATACGCACCGCCTACCTGCGTACAATATGCACCACTGGCATCATTTACGCGGGCAAGTACAATTGGCCTGCCATTATCCGAATAAGTGCGGGCACTATTCTCGTAAATCGCCCTGCCATAGTTCCAGATATAACTCACATGCCCCAAGCACAAACGATTAAGGTTTTGTGCACCAGCTGTCGTTTGAGCAACAAAGCGAATATCCGAATGTTTTGCCGCCCGAATATCACGCCGAAGGCTATCTGACACGTCGCGCCCCGCCTGATTGACCGACTTTATAGTTAGCCCACGGTTATAAGTATTACCGACTTGCACGGTAATTAGCGCTACGGCCATTAATAAAAATGAGACAAACGTCATTGCGAGCATCAGCTCGATAATCGTAAAACCAGCTCGAATGGAGTGTTTATGGCTCATATAACCTCACAATTGTTCCTAATGTCATCGGTCGGGCGTCACCGACACTTTCCCAGCAGGCACGAATATATAAGTCATACGCAACCACACCGGTAGCCGGGTTACTTGGTGGAATGCGCACCGCCTGCACCCACAGACCTTCAGCTGCTAGTGGCCTCGACACTACATCCCGATTCACATCGACGCGACTATACACCACGGCAGCCGGTACGGTAGAAAACTGCTCAACTGCCAGTGTTGTTGCACCAGGTGATGTACGTGCTACCACGAACGAGCGCGGCATTGCTGTCGGACAGTCGGTCGGGTTATCAAGTGCCGGTACTGAACCAGAAGTATACGCATTGCCCGTCACCCTGCTCCATTGAGCGCCTGGTCCATCTGTTCGGGCAGGGTCATTAACGTAGGCGCTATGAATCATGCGCAGTAAATCAGCCTGTGTATCAATTTGCTGACGAACGAGCGTTACCTCTAAACTACGCTGCGCCATGGCCGAGCCTTTATTCATCAACATGAGCGCACCAACGGCTATCATGCTAAATATCGTAATAGCAACCAAAACCTCAATGATGGTGTCGCCACGCTGACGGACATGATGAGTCGTCATTAACAGACACCTCCGGTCAATAATTTCACGCTTGATGCGCCAGAAGCATTGCGAAGAATCCGTACACCAAGCTCCTGCCCGGTAAACAATCCTTCCGGATTCACACAGGCGGTCACTTCGGACTGGCCACCAATCATCGAATAGAGCGTAGTACTATTTGCCACCTGTGGTACTAACGTTGTCCCTTGCTGAACATATGTGCGCATCATACCGCTATACGGCGAGCGGACAATGAGTAATCGAAATTGCAGTGGCGAGCCATTCGGGGCGACAATTGAAGTCTGCCATTCTAAATCATACTGACCTCGTGCCGTCGTACCACTTGCCGTTGTTGGGGCTAGCACAAGCCGAGAACGACGCAGTGCATCTTCATCTGAAGTCGGCAGAACGGCATCACGCATCGGATCGACGGTCGCGAATACCGGTTGCGTGGTAACCGTGCGACTTGGATTACCACTTACCTCGACTAAGCGGCCGGCAATCGTACAGTCGCTCGTTCCACGTGATTGTGCCACCCCGCCAGAGACTGACGTATCGACGACGCTACCGTTCAGGTTACAGCGCAGCTGACTGCCAGAGCGATCATTCTGAATGTTGAGTGCATTACTATACTCAGCCTGCATCTGGGTATACAGCGTGCGGACACTATCTTGATAACGCTGATTATTGAGCGCTGCCGAAGCGGACGCTAAAACACCAATGCCAAGTAAGCCACTTACCGCCAGAAACAGTGTGACCTCAATAACCGTAAAGCCGCTCGTGTTGAACCGTGCCATGTGCTGTTATTATAGCACAAGCATTTTACGGCAGCGTAGTAAATGACATATTAAATAGGTCAAGATACCAGCTTGTCAGTGCCGAGCCAAAAAACAGCGCCAGTACGGTGGCAATTATCAAAAATGGTCCAAATGGTACCCGGCTATTGCGACCTATCCGCCCACGTAGCATACCTGGCAAAACCACCGCAAGCGCCAGTACGTTTGCAAGAAATAGCGCCACGAAAGCCAGGAGCCAATCACCTAACACAAAGGCTAGTCCGAGGCCAAGCTTGACGTCGCCAAATCCAATCCACTGCCCCTTGGAAACTCGGTGCAGGATAAGGTAAATGCCACTCAAGATCGCGACCGCACCAGCGAGCGAGTAGATGGCCCCTACGGCATCTGTAGCAGTGGCAATTCGTAGCCCGGCAAACACGGCACTTGCTGCGATAAACGGCCACATAATACGATCTGGCAACAGGAACCATTTTGTATCGTAGGCACACAGGATAATCAATTGTACGAGGATAATTAGCCATAATCCAAAGCTCACTTCATCAAAATAGCCAGCTGCTGAGAAGTCCCACAGCAGGAACGAGCCGACAAACGCCACGGCCGTGATAATTTCCATCAAGGGCTCAAAGTTGCCAATTGACTTTCGGCAGTACCGACACTTCCCACCTAAACTCAGCCAGCTACCTAGCGGTAATAAATCATACCAGCGTAGTACGTGATGGCAATGCAGGCACTGTGAGCGATCTTCGGTTGTTTTTTTATGAAGCAGTGGCTGCAGGCGCTTGTATTCTGCAGCGTCTACTTCTTCATTCGCCTGCTTGTCCTCATCGAGCTGACGCGCCCGGAGCCGCCAAACAGTTGCTCCGGCAAAACTGCCCATACATAACCCCAAAAAGCCAAGAAAAACCACAAGTGCTATTGTCATATGCATAAGCATATCAGAAACGGTCTATAAAAAACAGCAGCCCGCTTGCTGCGAGCTGCTGCAATCAAGAGACAGAGACTTAGACGTCTTGGCAGAAGATAGCGTTCGTGCCACCAGCTTCAAGCACCACACGGACAACTGCTTGTCGGCGAGATGCACCGGTTGCTGTAACTGCACCACCAGTTGCACACTTAACGCCGGTATGAACAACGATTGTGTTTGCGGTTGGAGCTGTCGTTGATGCGACAACCGACAATTCAGTATTTTTGTCATACTGCGAAAGATTATCAACATACTGACGCAGCTGCGGAGTCGTTGGCAACGTGCCACGATTGTTTGATGCGTATGAACTAACAGCCGAACCGACGACACCGACGTCGCTACGACGTGCTTGGTCGCGCTGGCTACGCTGTAGAGCTGGCAATGCGATGAATACCATCAAGAAAATCAATCCGGCGATCGCTAGCACGAGCACGACTTCGATAATCGAGAATCCTTTTTGGTTTGTTTTTGCTACGTTCATAAAATCTTTTCCACCTTTCTATGAACAATTGTTTTTATGTGCGTCTAAACGCTTAGGCTTATCATAGCGCGTGTTGTTTGTTTTGTCTAGTAAATTGCCTAGACGTTAATACTATTGACCAAGCCGTAAATCGGAAACAGAATAGCCCCCACCATACCGCCAGCCACAATTGCCAGCACTACCATCAGAATTGGCTCGATGGCTGTCGAGATCGCTCGAATTTCTTCATCAAGCTCATCTTCGTATACCTGCGCGGTCTTGCCCATCATCTCATCAATGCGACCAGATTGTTCGCCAATCTTAATCATTTGCGGCACCATAATCAAAATGTAGTTTTCCGACTGCAATGAGGCCGAAAGCGCTTTACCGCCCTTCACCTTCTCGGCGGCGCGATCAATACTTTCGCTAATGTGGACATTATTAACTGAATCAGAGCTAATTCTCAACATATCGAGCATCGCCACACCTGTCGAAAGAAGCGTCTGACCAGTACGAGTAAATCGCGCCATGTACAGCTTACGGAACATCTTACTAAATAGCGGCACGTTCAGTTTAAATGCATCCACCATACGGATACCGTTCTCGGTTTTGATGTACTGCTTAGCAAAATAGATAACTATTCCCATTGCAATAAGAATAGCCCACCAGAATCGCAGGATAAGATCAGCAGCAGTGACCATTATTTGCGTCAAAAATGGCAGCGATCGGTTAAGGTCGTTATAGAGGTTTTCTACCTGCGGCACTACCGTAAGAAGCATGAATAAAACGACACCCATAATGACGAACAGCACGATGAACGGATACACCAGAGCACCGCGGATTTTACTCATCATGGCGGCATCTTTTTCTTGCTGGGCAGCGACGCGCTTTAAGGCTTCGTCAAGCGTACCAGACGCTTCACCAGCAGCTACCAGTGCCAAAAACACTTTATCAAACACTTCCGGATGCTTACCGAAGGATTCCGACAATTGCCGCCCACCTTCGACATCTGCAATAATCTCTTGAATGATATTTTGCAAACGTTTGTTTGAAGTTTGTTCAAGCACCGTACGAATACTTTGGCTAAGCGGCAGACCGGCACCAATCAGCGTCGCGAGCTGACGAGTAAAGACAATCTTATCTTTTGTACTGATACGGCCCGTTAGGCGCTCAATGACATTCCCGTTCTCGTCCTCTTCATGGATTTCAAGCGGTATGAACCCCTGCTCTACTAGCAACTTAGCAGCAGCATTTTCCGACTCTGCCTGAACAATAGATTTTACAATCTTGTTGCTGGAATTATCACGAGCTTCATATTCAAACTTTTTCACCTGATTAGCCTCGCATTAACCGTTCGAATTCAGTAAGGTCAACGGCAAATTCTCGGGCAGCGTCGTAGGTAACCGTACCGGCTTGTACCAAGCTAACGAGCGTGCGGTCCATGGTCTGCATTCCTTGGTCGGCACCCGTTTGAATAACAGCATCAAGCTGGTGCGACTTACCTTCGCGAATGATATTACGGACGGCTGGATTAGCAATCAATACTTCGGCTGCTACCACGCGACCGCCACCAATTGCCGGCACGAGGCGTTGTGAACAGATAGCCATCAGAATGTTCGACAGCTGGGCACGAATCTGTGGCTGCTGGTGCGGCGGGAAGACGTCGATCATACGATCGATTGACTGCGCCGCCGAGTTGGTGTGCAGAGTCGCAAACACCAAGTGTCCGGTTTCGGCAATCGTAATCGCCGCCGAAATTGTCTCCAAGTCTCGCATCTCACCAATCAGTACAACATCAGGGTCTTGGCGAAGGCTTGAACGTAGTGCCGCCGAGAAGCTATAGGTGTCGTAGTGAACTTCACGCTGTACAACAACCGATTTCTTTGATTTATGCGTAAACTCAATCGGATCTTCGATGGTAATAATATGGTTCGAGCGTTCGGTATTAATCTTGTCGACCAGCGCAGCTAACGTGGTTGACTTACCAGAACCAGTTGGTCCTGTTACTAGTACTAGTCCTCGTGGATAGTCGGCAAAATTCATCACTACATTCGGCATACCAAGTTCGGTCACCGATTTAATTTCGTTTGGAATAAGACGGAGTGCTGCCGCCAAGTTACCGCGCTCGTGAAAGGCATTCACACGGAAGCGACCAAGCGTACCAAAGGCAAAGGAGAAGTCGAATTCTTTATCTTTCATCAAGATTTGCTGCTGGTCTTGGTCAAGAATGGCAAATACCAGCGTCTCCACCTGTGCCTCGTCCAAAGGGTCAAAACCACCGACGGGCACGAGTGAGCCGTCGACACGCAGCATTGGTGGCAACCCTACCTGGATATGCAAGTCGGACGCACGCTTACGCACCACCTCTTCGAGTAGTACTTCGATTCGTAATTCTTGATTATTCATTGCTCACCCCTTTTTATGCTGTGTCTGATGTTACGCGATTAACTTCTTCGAGCGTTGTAATACCTTGTAGTGCCTTCAGGTAGCCGTCCTGGCGCATGGTAATCATACCCTGCTCCACAGCCTTGCGCTGAATATCACCACTGGTCGCTCGTTTGACAATGAGTTCCTGAATTTGCTCAGAGACGTCCATGACTTCGTACAACCCGGCACGACCGCTATAGCCACGCGGCGTTGCCGGTGTATCGCGACCTTTGACTAAAGTATAAGCTTTTTGGCCGGCTAGTGGCAAGTCCTTATAGCCAAGGTCCTCGGAAACACGCGCCACTTCTTCTTTGGTCTTTGGCAGCAAATGTCCCACTGTCGATAAAATGCTCTGCGTTTCAATTGGATTCGACAGATACGCGTCACGCTTTGCTGCTACGCGGCGTACTAGTCGCTGACCAATAATTGTGTTCACAGTACTGGCAATAAGGAATGGCTCGATGTCCATATCTAACAGACGCGGCAGCACGCCAGCAGCACTGTTGGTGTGGAGCGTACTAAACACCAAGTGACCAGTTAGCGCGGCCTGCACGCCAAGGTTCGCGGTCTCGGCGTCACGCATCTCACCTACCATCACGATATCTGGGTCCTGACGAAGGATTGAGCGAAGGCCGCTGGCGAACGTTAGGCCTACATCAGCATTCACCTGAATCTGATTTACACCGTCCATCTTGTACTCGACCGGATCCTCAAGCGTGACAATATTCACCGTATCGTCTTTAATTTCCTTGATAAGCGCATACAAACTTGTTGATTTACCTGAACCGGTTGGTCCACTTGTCAGCACCATACCGTTTGGTCGCTTCACACCCTTACGAATCGTACGGAGCGCCCGACCGGCATAGCCCATTTGCTCAAGATCAAAAGTATTACCAGATTTATCGAGCAAACGAATCACCACTTGCTCCCCCCAAACCACCGGGCTAATGGCAATACGCAGGTCGACTTCCTTGTTTGATACCTTTACGGCAAACTGACCATCCTGCGGAATACGGTGTTCGTCAATCTTCAGGTTGGATAAAATTTTAATACGACTCACCAGTGCCGGCTCGATACTCTTTGGTAATTGCATAATTTCACGAAGCACGCCGTCAACACGACAGCGGATCTTTAATGAATTCTCAAGTGGCTCGATATGTACGTCGCTGGCGCGCGATTTTACAGCATATTCCAAAATCGTACTTAATGCCCGACTAATCGGTGAGTCCTGTACGATCGTCTTAATGTCATTTGCTTCAGTCTTTGTTGCCTCGGCCTGAGAGACTTCAGCTGCCATACCAACCGTCGAAAGGTCGGTTTTATATTGATCAAGTACGTGGCGGACACCCGCCTCCGAAGCCATAAACACCTTAATTGGTCGCTGAATACGATTTGCAAGATAGTCGACCGCTTGGACGTTGTTGGCATCGATCATCGCCACAGCTAAACGATTCTGAACTTCCGCCAGTGGTACTGCCATGAAACGCTCAGCAATATCTAACGGAAGCAGCGATAAAACTTCTTGGTCAATCAAGCTGTTTGTAAGATTAACGTACGGCACGCCAGAAACCTGGGCAATCGCATGCGTCAATAACTCGTCATCGACAATATTTTCTGACGTCAATAAGCTGAATAGCGGCTTGTTTTCCTTCGTAGCCGTGGCGGTCACCTCATCAAGCACTTCACGACGAACAAGCCCCTCGTCAACGAGGAGATTGATCATCTTGTCTTGAATATCGTTCGTGAGGAGAGCCACGGTTGGTAATTACTCCCCGTTCGTCCCACCGGTGTCACTGACACCGTTACCCTGAACAATAACTTCGACTGTCGGATTAATTGCATCGTCATTAAAGACTGATGAATCCGGTTCTGTGATATCAGCACTAATCGACTCGATCGTCTTCACTTTCACGCCATCCTGTGGTGGACGTAAAAATGGGAGCGATCGGCCAATAAAGAACGATATCATAATTGCCATACTGGCAAGGAGAATCAACATCGCTATATCGGTCTTTTTCATGGCTTTACCACCTTATCCTTTAGTTCGACGGTTTTGGCTGGCTCGTAATATGCACTCGCCTCAATACTCATCGTCAGTTTATCTTCGGTTCGGTCAAGCGTCAGTGCCCGAATATCAATAACACGGATTGACTTTTCAAAGCGCACTAGCAGCTCTTTTAAAGCGTTCGCGTCACTCGATGACACACTAAGACGGAAGTTAATCGCGTTTGGATTGTCCGATACCGTACCCTCTTCAACGAATATCTCTTCCTCGCCGCTGTTTTCAACGCCGATCACCGGGTCAACGGTAAGCGACTCAAGCGTCAAGTTGTCGATTCCAGCCATTAGCTTATTCTGCAATGACGCGCCAAGTGCCAGCGAGTTAGCATCTGCAGGCAGTGCATCCAGTACGACCTGAAGTGCTTTGTCCTCACCCTTTGCCTTCGCCGAGCTTAACGCCTCGTTCGTTTCAAGGAGGCGAATGTTTTTCTTTAGCTCCTGCACCGCCTCATTGTTTGATCGAAGCACCTTCACCGTAGCGTGCTTCTCTGCTAGAACTTTCTGATTGAACATCCAGTTTTGAATCAAGAATAATGATACCACTCCCGCTACTCCCACGACCACCGAAATTCCTGCAACCCACAGGAACATTGTCTTGTTCGACTGTGCAATTTGCTGCCGCTTTCGTAGTGCACCTGTTTCTTTTTGTGCCATATTAGTTGTCTCCCTCTTCGAAGTCGTTCGGACGTTCCGCGAATAAGCTCTCAGGTACACGGATAAATGAGTCAGTTACGTTAATCGCATTCGTTGGCGATACGATACGGGCATTCTCGACCGTTCTTGACAATAGCTGCTCAGGATATTCAAACGACAACTCAAAACGCAACACTTTACGACCCTCGGCATCTTCACCATAACTTGTTTCTGACACATTGACCGTTTTAGAGAGAGGCTCTTTTACCAGCTCACCGCCATCAACATATTCAAGATCCGTATTTAGAATTGTCTTCTTAAACACCTCGACTGATGCATAGCCGTTTACCGCTGACCCTTGAATCGTTAGAACCCGCAATTCAGGATCAAGCACGAGATTTGAAATCGTTACGTCGTTTGGTGCTGGCGGATTGACGATAGTAATCAAATCGAAAATACGTGAATTGATCCTTTTCTCGTCATGCATGCCAGCCAGTACTTTCAGCTGATTCTGAATAGTAACTGTATTATCGAGATCTTCAACAGCCTGCAGTTTTGCGTTTTCTGACTCGATATTTTGATTTGCGCGCCATTCAAAGCCTTTTTGACCGAGAACGGCAACTGTCAAAAGAATAACCATAGCGATTGACGCTATTCCAACCATGATGGCAATCGAGATGACCGTATTACGGAGGCGCTGCGCCTTCAAAAACTCTTGCTTTACATCAGGGACAAGATTGATTTCTATCATTACTTGTTACTCCTCTGCGCCAAGCCAATCACGGTTGCAAATTCCGAAGCAACGGTTGTGAGCTGCTGCTGGTCACCCGGCGACACACGGACACGTTGCCATGGGTTGGCGACAGTTGCCTGCACGCCAGCCTTCGTAGCCAGGTATTCGCTGAATCGAGGCACTACCGCACCAAATCCGGAAAGCAGCATGCCACTAACTGGCACGCTCGGATATCGCGTCTGAAAGAACTTAATCGATTTTACGATTTCAGCCGCAAAATTATCGAGTACGTTTTCGATTGAGCGGAACACCTGTCCGTCAAGGCGATCTGGCGCTAAGCCAAACTTTAAGATAAACTGACGAGCCTGGTCATCTTGAATATTCAAGTTTTGTACGGCCGCTTTTACAAGCGAGCTGAGACCAGTCGGAATTGTGCGCACCAACCGCGGCGTATCACCGTAAGTGATTGCCAAGTCGGTAGATTGTTCACCGATGTCAATAATGAGTCGGGCATCCTTTGCGTCACTCGGTACAAGTGCGCGGATCATAGCGATTGGATCCGGCTCGGCGGCAATCACATTCATACCCAAGCTCTCAATAAATTCAAGCCGCTCTTCGGCATAGGTATTCGCCGTACTAGTCAGCAGTACTTCTTGCTGATTTTGACTGCGGAGTGACGGACCAAGTAGCGCCCAGTCTACCTTTGCTTCGTCGATTGCCATTGGAATATACTGATCAATCTGATACTTCATCGTGGCACGTAATTCAGCATCAGACACCTGCGGTACGTCAATAACCGTCGTAAATGTCTTGCTCGATGGCAAACCAATGACGACGTTTTTCGTTTTGATACCACTTTGGCCGATTGCCGTCATGATAATCTCACCTAAACGCCGACGTGCGTCAGCAGAATCACTGCTGGTTAATTTCATATCGACTGGCGCATATCCATAGTGTGCGAGTGTCCAGCTGTTTTGCCCATTCGGCGTCAGCTGCGCAACTCGAATGGCATTAGTGCCGACATCAAGTGCGAAGAATTCGCCCATCCCTTTTAGTATAGCCATATTACCCCTCATTATACATAAGCGTCATCGCTTATAGCAAGCCTGTTTTTGTTAAAATCGCGGCGCGAGATCACGTGTATAGGTCGCTTCGACTTGCGTGTCGCCCGCCCCTTGCTGCGATGCCCATAGATAGGCGTCCGCGCGCAGGCTGAAGATTTCCGCCGGGTCATTACTCTGTGCGCCAGCTTCCGATCCTGCCGTGCGGCGTAAGAAGAGCTTATTTGCCGCAACCGGACCGTTCACTTGTAGCTGATTGGCACAGACTGACGCTGATAGACCGCGAGTACCTTCGACGTAACTCGTGTGAAGCCATGTCGTACCGCTCTTGCCGTCTGGGCATGTCACTACCCAGCCATTTGCAGCCCCGGAACGACTGTCAGCAATTAGCCACGCATCAACCGAGCGAACATTACTATTAATGACAATATTATCCGAAATGAGTACCAGCTGCGGCAGCTGCTTCAAGTCGCTTACCTGCCCGTTCGCATAGCGGATATCGCCATCGATAACAATGCGCGGTGCTTGAATCACGAGAGATTTACCGATTGGTATATTTCCCGAAAGTGTCAATGTGTTCGTACAGTTAAGTATTCCATTCATTGACGCCAGTGAGCCGGAACAGTTTTGAGCTGGCGCCGCAAACTTTGCTCGATAATTCGCAATTGTACCGGTGTCGCCAAACTGTCCCATCGTTGAGCGATTCTCGAATGTCAGCTTATTACGGCCATTCAGCGCTTGCGCCGCGATGTCGGCCCCATTTGCACCAGCCAAAGCTGCGCCAGAAGCCGAGTCAACGTCGCCAGCCGCGAAAACACCATACTCCATCCAGCTCCCAACAACACGCACCTCGGTGCCAATTCGTTTCGTAGTAATGCTGGTTGTCACGTCGCCTGCTCCCGCCGTGGTTGTTCCAGCTTGGTTCCGGCCGGTATATAAATTACCTCCCTTGATCTGCACTTTCGGACTCTTTGCTACTTCCACACAGCGAACCGCACTATGGCGCCAGTTGTTCGCTGTTACCGTCGCGTTGTAGAGATTAACCGATGCAACATAGCAAAGCCGGTCACCAACCTCAAGATTCATCGCTGCGATATTGTCGTCATACCTACCACCTGGAAATTGCGTCGTAGAATTCGCTGGGAAGACATGCCCTACGACATTTCTAGTTTGTACATCGCACGCCTTTCTCCCTGGCACGCTAAAATGCGCACAAGCGGCTTGCGTTCGATCAGCTCCTGTATACGTACTTGTTGTTACGGCAGACGGCAAACTCGTTCCCCGAGGGATAACGATGCGTGTTGTCATAGAAGATACTTGTCGAGATTTTGTTGAACCAGTATTTCGCATCATTACATCAACTGACACTCTATCTTCACCTGGTTCGATTACTGTAGATGGATTAATTGTCACTAACGGTGTCAGCTCATAATTGTACGGTATAGTGGCGCACGCATATCCTGCCCGACCCCACTGTCCGGCTGCATCCGAGGCGCGATCACGCCAGGCAATGCGCTGACAAAGCGTCTTACCGACATCATTTTGTGTCACCACGTAACGAGTATAGGGGTCTCTCTCGGTTGCATATATCCGGACAAACAAGCTATTTCGCACACCGCTCGCCCACCCGGTCGGCATATTATTATTCCATCCACCCGTAAAGCCAGTCTTATCGATTACATGAAACACTTGTCTTTCCATCGCATCCGGACCAGTGTTGCGTAGGTCGTGATACCAGTTCAACGTCTCTCCTACTGAAGCGGTAATTGATTTCCCAGTTGCCCGAGCTTTGTTCGGCGTAGCACCTTTTTCTATCCACGATTGTCCGTTAATACCCCAGCCCAGCGAAAAGTCATAGCAAAACCAACCGACATTTACACCCCAGGTGTAGCCAGTTTTATCGGCATCAACGCTATCATACCGTGCCTTCGCCTGACCGACCGTCAACCAAGGAAAACCGTCGTTACCATGAGCACCCGCCCAAGTATCCGGCCACCCCGGATAATTAAAGACGACGGAATTAGCAAGACCGCCCGATGGCCGGAAAACAACATAGGTGACGATCGATTTGGCACCTAATGACTTGCATGTTTCGTTAATTTCAGGCCACGGAGTCGTGAACGCACCGTTGCGGGGATGGACCGGTGCATCGATTGCAAATTGATACCACCCGTACCCGTAGCTCGTTGCAATACTATCTGCACCGCCACCACCAGGAGCACCACCGTTACCGACAGCGCCATCTGCATACACAGTCGATGGCGTCCACATAGCCGCAGTTAATAATGCACACGCTACTGCGCTCGCTACAATAAGTCTGGTCGAAAATCTACAAAGCACCTGCCTTTGCCTCTGCTTCTGGTGAAATGCCATTAAGTAGTTGTTCGTAACTGAATAAAGCTTGGTTGCCGCGAATATTACTGTCAGCAAATATACCCTTGTTATATAGCGACTTCACTTTCGAATGCGCAGACTTCGCTGCGTTATAATCACCCTGATACATAGCTATCCAGAACAGCAATGTTTGACAGGTTGCGTCATCCTCGTACCCTTTTGACTTTTTTATTGATGCCTCGACCTGCTTAACACCAGCCTCATCGATCGACGGCGTCGAAGCATCCTCACGCTTGACCATATACATTGCATCATTGTACTTATTGACGATATCTTTGCCGCACACTGGCCGTGCTGCCATTGTGCCAGTGCTACCGCCAGTCCACGCCAGGCGGCCACTCACTACCAGCAAGATGACAGTAATCACTAGAGCTGCTAGCACTACAATAACGATATTTTTCTTTTTCATAAATGATACGTTCCTGTTCATTTCATACCGGTTTTTCTATTAATTTCTCAGTGAAACAGCGTACGCAGTACCATAAGCGTATTACTCAAAGCTAGTATACGCCAGCCTCGGCGGCATTTCAATATATACTGTCCGTGTAGACAGACCAGGATATCTAGCACGAATGAGATTCATCGTCGCAGGTATCAGTGGCAATAATTTCTGCCAATGAAAAACCGGGTAAGTTGCAACGATACATTGCAACTTACCCGGGCAGTTCACCTCATTTCTTAGATATCGTCATCGATTTCAGTTTCAGCAACGCCATTACGCCTCTGACGCTCTCGAACGCTACGAAGGATGCCATAAAGAATCAGTGCGATCATCGCTAGCGCGCACAGGACAAGGAATGTCCAGCCTACGATACGCCAACCACTCTTCGCCTGCTCTGCATCCTCGCCTTCACCAGGTACAACCGTAACTGTACCCGGGGTCACCTCGTCAGATGGCAAAATCAGTCCTTCAGGCGATGCTGACGGACGCGGTATGCCCGGAATCGTCGTTACCTTCGGCGAAGGCTCTGACGTCGGCTTAGCTGACTCGGTCGGCTGCGGCCGCTGCGTAGTAGGCTGCGGTTTCGGCGCCGGCGTCGTTGGCTGCTGCGTCGGCACTGCCGGCTCCGGATCTGGTTCCGGTGACGGTTCGGGCTCAGGTTCTGGCGTTGGCTCCGCCTTTTCAGGCCGACACTCTTCATGAGCCGGTGTGAGTTCACCTTTCTCGTACCCCGTTAGAACACTAAGGCATTCTCCAAACGGCACCCTCACCTCACCGTCAAACCGCTCGCCAGGATGTACCTGGCGCTCGCCGATTCGTACCGGCCGGTCATTCACGCGCACCTCAAAATACAGTACGTACACCTGGTCCTGTGTGTTATCGATGGTGATCGGAACCACCTCACCGTCGCCCGTAAGGTCGGCGGTAATCGTTGGCGGGACTGGTGGCGCAGGTGGCGCCGGTGAAATCGTCATCACCTTGTAATCGTCATAGGTGTAGACGGTTGCATCTTTGTCGCGACCACGGTTTTCCTCCGGGTCGCTATACATCAGATCAATCGTAATCGTGTAGTGACTTGGCTCGACAAACGGCTCGCCGCCGTTATTCAGCTCGACAGTCGTTATTTGATCAAACGGAATCGAATCATCGAAAATCCGGTTATCAAACCTCTTGTCTGGATTGTTCGACTGAAGAACCGTCGCTTTAAGCCACATACCCTCCATGATTTGATTGGGCTCGATCGTCGCGGTGGGGTCAATTTGTATTTGCCCCGTGCCGTCACCGTTATCCACTACGGCGACAAATGGTGCCGGCAGTTCGATGTCGTGGCGATTGCCCTTCCACCAGGCACGATGATCATCGGCATACGCACCAGGCATAGCAGACGTAAGTACAACGAAAATCGCGATCACTATCGCGACTACTCGAGACAGCCCGCGTCGTTTCGGTGACACCTCCCGGTGTCCATTCAGCGGAAACATGACGCTCCTTAAAAAGAAGTGATAGAAAAGGACGACCCCTCCTCGTGGATTCGAGGAATTGCTGCCTATATAATACGATTATTTCAGAGATTTGTAAATCTTCCGACCCCTATAAAAAGAAAAGCGCCGAGGACGCTATGAACGATTTCTCATTCACAGCGCCGCTCGGCGATACTACACGCTTTTCCTACTTATCCGATAGGCGGAATCACTTCCGGACGATTGCGCCGCCCGGCTTCCAGGTGATAGTCACCCGCTCGAACCGCTGCGTGACCGAACCATCGGCGTTCTTGATCTCGTCGGAGATCGGAACACCCTGGGTGCGAGCACCGCCGGCAGACTGCCAGTTTCTGTAAATCGCACCCTTCACCTGGTGCGTCCGCTTGTACTTAGACGTCCAGTAGAACTCGGAAGTTGCACCGGTAGTCGTGATGTACGACTGGCTGACGTACGAGGTTGCACCGACGTGAACGCCGGCAACACCGGAACGCTCAGCGCTGGTCGGTAGACCGGCCTTCGAAGCTCCACCGAGCGCCTTCCACTTGACACCAATGGATCCCTTGGGGACCCACTCGAAGTGCCCGGAGGTCGGCGGCAGAACATACGTCCCACCGGTGTACTCGTTGACGTGCTGGATCCACTTGTTCGTGGGATTCACGATGAGCAGGCCGGACTGGTAGCTGATCGTGCCGTACATGATGCCATCGGCGTCACGGCGGATACCACCCGACGTGTTGTAGGCCTTTGCCTTGTGGGCGGCGACCAGATTGACAACATCCGGATCAGACTGATTGACGTAGCTCGATGCCGTAGGCAGCGGCCTGCCCAGGTGGGCATTGCCGATCAGGATTTCCGTGGCGACGTCTCGTGCGTACTGCTCGGTGGCAGCCTGCTGAGGCGTCGTGATTCCACGGACAGGTCCGGTGTACTCAACCGCATTGGCTGCGGGGGCAGCCACACCTCCGAGCAGAAGCCCGGCGAGCGCCATGCCAGTAGCAGCATTGACGAGGGTGCGACGGTTGAAACGGGGGGTGCAGTTCACGATAACTCCTGGGGGGATGGGAATTTCGGACAAAATGTGTAGATGTGTAAAGAACGCTTTCTCTCCCTCTACACGGGGTAAAGCTGAGAAAGGCACAAAAATAATCTTAACAAATAAAAGCCGCCCTGTCAAGACTCCTTAAGGAGTTACCGTGTTTTACTCATCATCATACCCCTTGTAGGCATATATACTCACCACAAGATAATACGGATAGGTCTGGCTACTATTAGTCACTTGCGACTCACACTCCTTTTGCTCATCACACCATGCGTGTAAATTTACCGCCAGCCCTTTCTCCACCCCTATTGAAGCGTGTGTGCCGTCGTCTCTGACAAAATTAATTCGTTGACCACGCGCCGTCGCTACCTCAATAGATTGGCCGCGATACGTATCACGTGCCTCGCGAGGTCGCCAGCCCGCATCAATCACCTTCTGTTCTATGCGACGTAATGATGTCTGGTCAAGCGATGTCAGCCCGAAGTAGCGATCCTTGCCTTTCATACAGGCATAGGCAAAGTGTACCGCCTTATCGGTCCGATAATCATGATACGTCCCAAGCGCCGTGCAATTATCAAGCCATCCTCCCCTGCGCCCGTACCTTCCCCCGGAGCTACGTTCGTATATCTCCTTTTCGGCAACACGATGCTCGAACTGTAACACTTCAACGTGCTTTTCCACCTGGCCAGCTTGCTGGT
>JALRDG010000098.1 GCA_023257055.1 Candidatus Saccharimonadia bacterium
GGCGCGCTTACGTGATGCAGCGTCCTTTTTGGCTTTTCGATTGTGCGTCAAATTAGAATACACGCTTAAATTGCGCGATTTCGTTGGTTTCTTAGCCACGTTACATACTTCCCATAAGCAATATTACTCTCCAGTATAGCACCATTTCAGTCCAATCAACTAGTATTTTTGCTATACTGGTAAAGATAAACAACAGATAAGGAGCAAGAATGAAACTATCCGAAGAGCTGCAGTGGCGCGGGTTTGTCAATCAGACGACATTTACCGACATTACCGAACTAGACGAGAATCCACGCACGTTCTATTGGGGTGTTGATCCTAGCGCAGATAGTATGACTATCGGCAACTTTGCGACTGCTATGATGGTCCGTCATTTCATGAGCCATGGTCATAAAGCTATCTTGTTGGTCGGTGGTGCTACTGGCATGATCGGTGATCCTGATGGAAAAGCAGATGAGCGTAACCTTAAAACGGTTGAAGAGATAGCAAAGAATCGTGCTGGTATTTCGGCACAATACCATAAAATATTCGATGGCATGGATTTTCAGGTCGTAGATAACTATGACTGGTTCAAGGATATTAATTATCTCGACTTTTTACGAAATATAGGCAAACACGTAGCTATGAGCAGTATGCTGGGTCGTGATTTCATACAAACGCGCCTAGGAGAGGGTGGCTCTGGTATTAGCTACGCAGAGTTTAGCTATTCACTTATTCAGGGGTATGATTTCCTTCATTTATATCGTACATATGGTGCTACGTTGCAGGTCGCTGCTTCTGATCAATGGGGAAATAGTATTACGGGCGTGGATTTGATTCGTAAGCTAGAGGGGAAAGAGGCGCATGTTTGGACCGGTCCTCTTGTTATAAATAGGGCGACAGGCGTCAAGTTCGGTAAATCTGAAAATGGGGCTATTTGGCTCGATCCAACAAAAACAAGTCCGTATAAGTTTTACCAGTTCTGGTTGAATGTTGACGACGAAGGTGTTATCGACTACATGAAGATATATACGCTTCTGTCTCGCGAAGAAATTGATGCTATCGCTGAGAATCATGCCGCAAATCCAGCTGCCCGCTCTGCGCAGCGAATTTTAGCCGCTCGTATCACTGATCTTGTGCATGGCCAGGACCGCCGCGAATCAGTCGAGCGCGTCACGGATGTTCTGTTCGGTAGCGCGGACATTACGAGTCTTTCCGATGACGATCTGGCGGCTTTGGCGGCAGAGATCCCTCTTGTCGCAACAGGAAAAACAGTAGTAGACATGTTGCAAGAGACGGAAATTGCAAAAAGCAATGGCGAAGCGCGACGCCTAATTGCTGGCGGTGGTATTAGTGTGAACGGCGAGAAGCTTTCCGATGATATACGGATTACAGAGACGAGCTTGCTGAAAAAGGGTAAAAACACCTTCGTGCTCGTCTGCGATCTCTAGAGTACGATATACTGGAACTATAAGCTAAAAAGGATACTATATGAAACGACAGTTAATTGCTTTTGACCTTGATGACACCCTTGCCGTAACAAAATCCCCCATATCGGACCGTATGGGCGAGCTGTTGGTAAAGTTGCTAGAGAAATACGAAGTTTGTATTATTTCCGGTGGAAAGTTCGAGCAGTTCAAAATTCAGGTAATCGATCGACTTGAGGCATCTGAGAAACTATTAACACGTCTTCATATTATGCCAACCTGCGGAACACGCTACTTGCGTTACGATGAACTGGAGCATGAATGGCAAGTGCAGTACGCCGAAGATCTAACGAAGGATCAGAAAGACCAAATCATGCAGGTACTTGAAGTATCCGCAAAAGAAGTAGGACTTTGGGAAGACGAACCGTACGGTGATATTATCGAAGATCGTGGCAGTCAGGTAACGTATTCGGCACTTGGACAGAAAGCACCAGCTGAGAAAAAATACGAGTGGGCTGAGAAAAATGCTGACGCGAAACAGCAGCTTCGTAGCCTTGTTGCGTCTCGACTTCCCGAGCTTGAAGTGCGTCTAGGTGGTTCGACGAGCGTCGACATTACACGTGCTGGTATTGATAAGGCATACGGCATGCGTAAACTTATTGAAGCCTTATCAATTGCGCAAGACGATATTCTCTTCATTGGTGACAAGCTGCAAGAAGGTGGTAACGACTATCCGGTAAAAGCTATGGGTATTGATTGTATTGAAGTTGATCGCTGGGAAGATACTGCACTTGTCCTCGAAGGCGTTCTAGCGGTCACGCAGTAGTCCGTTTTACTGCTGGCTAGCATGGTATAATGAAGCTCATGGTTATGCGTGAGCGTCACGCATCTTCAGGCTTTACGATCGTAGAATTGTTGATTGTCATAGTCGTCATAGGGGTCCTAGCGGCCATTACTTCAGTGTCATTTAGTGCTGTTAGTCAGCGAGCAAAAGTTTCTGCCGCAAAGAGCGAGATGAAAAGCGTCACGCAAGCGATGCAAATCTTATTACTGGATGGTGAGCCGCTCGACAACAACACCTGGCTGAAGGCGTTCGGTCAGCTAGGTATGAATACGGAAGATCAGTCAAAAATATACCTAACGTGTCAGAACAATACGACCAGAGAAATTACCATTGTTGCATACCAGCCGATCTATAAAGGAAATAATGTCGAGCATGGCGATACGCTTTACGCCTACACGCAGGGTTCGAGCAGGGAATTTACATACGATAGTGCCGCAGCGGGTACGTACTACTCGACTCGTATCTGCGGCATCGTTCATCCTGGATACACGCACACGTCGTGGACATATAACTTTATTATTTAACTTTGTTTTTCTTCAATCAGCACAGCAAGTATACTAGGTGTAATGCGACTTTCTTCACCATTGGATCATATTAAGGGCGTTGGGCAAAAAACAGCCGAACAATTGGCGTTAGCCGGGCTTCATACGGCTGGCGATCTGCTTGATTTTCTCCCATATCGTCTAGAGGACTATTCGACGACTATACCAATTGCTGAAATCGAGCCTGGCAAGGCGACGATCAAGGCTCACTGTGAGAAAGTGACGACACGCATGGTCCGGCGCGGTATGAAAGTAACTTCAGCAGTGCTCGTAGATGACAGCGGAAAGCTTCAGGCGGTCTGGTTTAATCAGCCGTATCGGGAAGTACAATTAAAGGGTGGACAGGACTTTTATTTCAGTGGGACGTTCGACTTCAAGTACAATCGTTACCAGCTGACAAACCCAACCGTCGAAGCAGTAAAGGATGTGCAGGTACAGACCGATCGACTGTTGCCGCTGTATCGGCAAGTGAAAGGATTGAAAACGCAAATTGTGCGTAAGGTTATCTCCGAGCTACGACCACTTATGACAATGCTCCCGGAGACCCTTCCAGAGAACATCGTGCGGCAAGAAAAACTGTACTCACGATCCGAAGCTATGATCGGCATTCATATGCCGGAAACTCCAGAGCAAGCGGCGCGGGCACGAGAGCGGTTTGCTTTTGAAGAAATTTTTCAGCTACTGCTCGCCGCACAACTCAACAAGGACGCGAATAATAAACTAAAAAGCTATGTCATTCCATTTGAGCAAGAGACGGTAAAGACCTTCGTTGCAGGGTTGCCTTTTCATCTCACGAATGCCCAGCGACGTGCAGCCTGGGAAATACTGCAGGATTTCGAGCAGGGGAGCCCGATGAATCGACTTCTACAGGGGGACGTCGGCTCGGGAAAGACAATAGTAGCTGGACTTGCCGCGCGACAAGCGGCGAGCCATGGGTATCAATCGGCAATCATGGCACCGACGGAGATACTTGCCGTACAACATGCCGAGACCCTTGCGGATTTACTTGAGCCGTTTGGCGTACGCGTAGGGCTACTAACCGGCAGCGTAAAAGGACAGGCGCGTAAAACGCTATATGCGCAGATTGAAAACAATGAGGTCGATGTTGTTGTCGGAACGCACGCACTCATTCAAGGTAAGGTACGGTTCAAAAATCTTGGGTTTGTGGTTATTGATGAGCAGCATCGTTTCGGCGTAGCGCAACGGCAACAGCTGCTGGCTAAATCAGAAAAGATGCCCCATTTGCTTGCCATGACGGCTACGCCGATCCCTCGGAGCCTGGCGCTAACCTTATATGGTGAATTGGAAGTAAGTATCTTGAATGAACTGCCAGCTGGCCGCAAGCCGATTGATACGAAACTGTGGTCGCCAAATAATCGTGAGAAATTGTATAAGGACATCGAGGCGCAGCTTGCGGCGGGTCGTCAGGCGTATGTTATTTGTAGCTTGATCGACGATAATCCGGATAACGAAATAAAAAGCGTCGAAGCAGAGTACAAGAAACTGAATACAATGATTTTCAAGCATCGGAAAATCGGTCTTCTGCATGGAAAAATGAAACCTGATGAAAAAGAGGCGGTCATGCAATCGTTTGCACGTGGTGAAACCAATATTCTTGTTAGCACTACGGTGGTCGAAGTGGGAGTGAACGTACCGAATGCAACGGTCATGATGATTGAGAATGCCGATCGCTTTGGCCTTAGTCAATTACATCAGCTTCGTGGGCGCGTAGGGCGCGGCGAGCATCAGAGCTACTGTTACCTGGTGATGAGTGACAGTAGTGCACCAAGTCAGCGTCTGCGTGAGATAGAAAAATCAACTGACGGGTTTCACCTTGCGGAAGTGGATCTTGAGCTTCGTGGTCCTGGTGAGGTGTATGGTAAGGCGCAGCATGGTGCACTAAATTTGCAAGTGGCAAAATTGTCTGATACGAAATTGATTCATCGAGCGCAAAAATGGGCAAAGTGGTTCGTCGAAACGGACCAGGATTTGTTATACTATAAAGAATTAGCTGCACAAATTGAAAAATATCAGCGGTTAACTACCCTAAATTAATATGTACGCAGGATCTACCTTCAACACGAAATCTGGGCGCGTCATGGGCGTGCACCAAAAAATCGACCGCGTAGCACGTCGGCATCTTAAGAAACACCTTCCAACTGGAATGTATTTTCCGGCCACGCGCGAAATTTTGCATTTCGAGGGAATGAACGGACCGGACGGCGTAAAACGTAAAAGTCCGGCGGTAGATGAGCCGTGGCATTTCATAAATCCCGAAAATCCTGAGGATCGTGCAATTATTGACATGATTCTTGATCATATACATAACTTATCGGTTGCATTGCGAGAAAATAATCACGAGAGGGCTGCTTTTGAGGCTGCCTGGATGGCACATGCTATCACTGATGGCTTAACTCCTGCACATCATTATCCGCTCGAGGCAAAACTTGAAGAGCTTCGTGGTGGACAAGGACTTGAAACACGAACGTCGAAACGTGGAAAAATTTTAATGACAGGTAAAAACCGTCGGGAAATGCTTAAGAATAACTGGGAATTCTGGGGAATGCGTGGTGTTATGACGACGCATTTCAACTTTGAATTGGGCGTGGCTACGACGGTTGCCACTGAACGGCTCGAGGCTGGTAATCCAACAGAAGAGCAATTTGCGCACCTGAAACAGCACGGCTACGAAGCGAGCTTCCGTACGATATTGAAAGAAGTTAACGACATGAATATGTATAATGAGTTTTCACGGCTTGGCTGGACGCGTCATTTGGCTGACGAGACACGCAAAGTCCTGATGCCACGAATCATCCAGGCGGTTGTCCTCGGCTGGGTGAAAGCTATCGACGACTCAAGACAGTAGGTACTGCGTATGAATATTCGTATTATTTCCGGTACTCATGGCGGACGAAAAATCGCAGCACCGAATAATGACCGGACGCATCCTATGGGGGAGCGCGTCCGTAATGCGCTATTTAACGTACTAAAAGATGACATTTCAGACGCGACGGTGTTGGATGCATTTGCTGGTACTGGCTCGCTCGGACTAGAGGCGTTGAGTCGTGGCGCCGCGTTCGCTACCTTTATCGAGAAAGATCGTGCGGCTCAGGCTGTCTTGATAGGTAATATTGCCTTGCTTC
This sequence comes from Candidatus Saccharimonadia bacterium, assembly GCA_023257055.1. Lineage (GTDB taxonomy): Bacteria > Patescibacteriota > Saccharimonadia > Saccharimonadales > Saccharimonadaceae > JALRDG01. The sequence goes on from JALRDG010000098.1 coordinate 5,936, forward strand.
ACGAAGAGCCTCGAACAAAAGTAATTCGTACATCAGTTTCCGGCTGGCTGGACACCTATGGAGTAACACCGACGTATGATATTATTTTTGCCGATCCACCCTATCATCAGCCGCAGTTTTCCACAGTTCGCCGGCTATTTGGACTTTTAAAGCCGGGTGGAGTTATGGTATTATCACATCCAGGTAAGGGTGAGGTTCCTTCTAGACCAGGAGTTGTTGTGGTGGACAATCGTAGTTATGGAGGGGCGAACCTCACCATTTACCGCCGAGATTATTGAAAAAGAAGGCTGTATGCCTTCTTTTTACTTGTCTTGCTTTCCTGGAGCCTGAAAGATGCCGTTTCATACTCTGTAGTTTGCATATTGTTTATGGTATAAATGAATAAAACAGGAGGCATATGGAGAGAGTAAAAACAGAACATCAATTGCAGCAAGAGGCTGACGTTGAGAGCGTGAAGCGCGTTGCGACAAAGATTGAAGCAATCTTGGCCATGTCAGCCTTGCGAAGCGTAAATCAACAGTAGGTCGATACCAGTTGTTCAAAAAGGAGGAGACGTCCTCCTTTTTGCTTATTCTTACGTGCAGTTTAGTAGCTACTATTGACAATACTAACCATTAGTGGTATAATCCTAGCTACGGTAACCGACACGCGTTACTCGCACAACAACGAAAGGGAGTGGCATCATGGCCGCATCCGAGGAAGCATACGGCGCCGGTCACCCGGCAACCAACGGTTCTGGCATTCCCGCCGTCAAGCAGCGCTCCGAGCTTTCGGGCGAGGCATTCGGCGAGAACGTCCGTCCCTCCGTCTCTACGGGCGATCCCGCTCAGCAGTACTGGGCGCAGGCGTTCGCTCGTTCCGGTGGCTGCAACCACCACGACGAGGACTGATCCTCCATCACCCCTTCATTGGCCGTGTGCCGCTCGACTACTTCTGTAGTTAGAGCGGTGCACGGCCCTATTTTTTTACGAACACTTTATTCCGCACGTGCTATACTACGCGCATGAACGTGAAAAACAAGAATCAATCAAACAATATCCAAATGAGTGCACTGCTGGTCGCGTGCGCCGCGTTACTGCTTGGAATAGTATCGTTATGGATGACGATTACCGAAATACAGTCTCGCGCTGCCTCCGAAGAGTCGATCGTGCTAATGACCCATAACAACAATGTAAAAATCATGCGCATGCACATGTGTATCGAGCAGAATATCAATCCCTGCAATATCGATGATTTAACCAAGCCCGTTGATCTTAGTGATTTTGAAAAGCAGCAGTAAATTCGGAGTAACCAAACAAAAAAGACCGAAAAGGTCTTCTTTGTTTGGTACGCGAGAAAGGACTTGAACCTTCACGCCCGGAGGCACTAGCTCCTAAGGCTAGCGTGTCTACCAATTCCACCACTCGCGCATACTGCATATTCACGCTTGCGTGTCTACGGTTTAACTATCCGAAGCCACCACTCGCGCATATTGGTTGCTTACTAAATGTACCAAAGTAACAGCGAAGAGTCAACATGAGCACAGTAGGGACGTGCGGTTTTTCAACACGCTTGTGCTATTATTGTAGATAGTAACGACATAGTGGATATAACATTTCAATGAACAAAATTGTCAATTATCTGAACGAACATCTGCAGGGCGAAGTACTGGCGTCGCCACACGTCCGCGAACGGTATGCATCGGATGGCGGTGTCATATCTATTCAGCCGGAAATGGTCGCGTTCGCGCGCACTACTAACGATATTCGTAAAATTATGCGTTTTGCCTGGCAGTTGGCAGAAAAAGGCCATAGTATCCCGGTCACGGTGCGTGGAAACGGAACGTCAGGGCAGGGTGCCGCTATCGGCAAGGGAATCGTCATTGATACCGCCAAACACCTTCGTGACGTGCTCGAGCTAGATGTGAAGCAGAAACTGGCGCGTGTTCAGCCGGGGATTACGACATCTGCGTTGAATGACGGTTTTCGTTTTCATTCGTTGGCGTTGCCAACCGTAGGTGCTGAAGCAGACGGCAGTACGATTGGCGGAGCGATTGCTGTAAATGCTCGTAGTGAATACTCAGGTAAATATGGTGCGACGGGGGATTATGTCGAGCAACTTGAGGTGGTGCTTGCGAGCGGCGAAGTGCTGCAAACGGGCCGGCTGAGTCGTAAAGAGGTCGCGCGTAAGCTTGGTCTGCAGACATTCGAAGGTGAAATCTACCGAAACATCGATACGCTACTGTCGGAAAATGATGAACTTATCCGCTCGATGAGTGAATCTTACTGCTTAGGTGGGTATCCAGGAATTATCAATGTACGAAGAAAAGACGGGTCGCTTGACCTGACGCCGCTTTTTGTTGGTAGCGAGGGGACGCTCGGGATTATTTCTGAGGTTATTATGCGTGCAGATTACGTATCGCCGCATACGACGTCAGTTCTGGGTATCTTTAAATCGGCAGAGGACGCGCGCGACGCCATGGACGAGGCGCTGGGTGCAAAGGCTGCTGCGGTGGAATACTTCAGCGCAGATATTTTAAAGCAGGCGCTATTACAGGGTAAACGGTTCGACTGGATGAGTGCTGAGCTACTTAAAACGGGTGCGATCGTCCTCGTTGAATTTGATGATTATCATGAAAAACTTCGCCTAAAACTCGCGAAGCGACTGGCGAAACGTTGGCAGTCGCTCCAGCGTGAAATGCTTGTCATTGAAGAAGATGACGATACGCGCGCAAATCTTTCAGCGGTACGTAGCGTGCTAGCACTAGCACAGCATCCTACTGTCGACCGAGCTGTCGTACCGCGATTATTCACCGGCATTATGGTGCCTCTCGAAAAGATGGATACGTTCATAAAAGCACTTGCGGCAATCAGCAAAAAGCACGGGCTTGCTTTCCCGCTGCACATTCGAGCTCTCGACAGTATGTTCTCTGTATACCCAACCTTTGATTTTTCGAAAGTAACAGACCGTCAAAAAATCTTTACTGTCATGGAGGAGTTTGCCACGGTAGTAGCAAAGCTGGGCGGAACGATGTATGCCGGTGCTCCAGAGGGTCGATTACGTACAACTATCTTGCCGCACGAGGTAGCGCAAGATGCGAATGATCTGTACGTAAAGATTAAAAAGATTTTTGACCCATATGACATCTTGAATCCAGGCGTAAAACAACCTAATGATGCAAAGGAACTTTTGCGGCACATTGACGCTCGACCAGACATTCATGTCTAGGTTCTGATACCTTGCTTTTTGGTCGCCGCATCTTGTATAGTTGTGAATGTACTTTTAGACGTATAGTTATGCAGATGTGGCGGCCAAAGGTAATAGCCGTAGACGCGCTTAGTGCTGCGGTGTACGTATGCAGATGTGGCGGAATTGGTAGACGCGCTAGCTTCAGGTGCTAGTGTCCTTCGGGACGTGGAGGTTCAAGTCCTCTCATCTGTACCAAACAAAGAAGACCTTTTCGGTCTTTTTTGTTTGGCAGTGTATCGCATGAAGCGAAAGGTTAAAAGCTTGGAATCTGCTGTAGCAGTGTTTGAATCCGACGGCAGTGTTCGTGATCGGGGATACCGGCCGTGATACCTGCCAGATCCTCTTCGTTATCAAGCATCACGTCGAGGGTGTCGGTAATGAGAATGTGTTCACCTGGCGATAGTGATTCGTACTCGATCGGCGACGTAGTGTGAATAGCGTGCTCGATTTCATGTGAGTCGAGCTCGGGATGGTGGACTTCGAGATATCGTGAGGACGGATAGTCGGTACTGTATATTGCGCCGCTGACGGTTGCCCAGACATCGTCTCCAAACGCAATGATGTAATCGATAGACACCGAATACTCCATGTTGCCATGAAGTGGATTGATACTGTAATTTACCGTGGCTTTTTGATAAATAACCTGGTCGCAGACTTCACTATCTGTCATGACGTTCTCAACGAATGATCGCTCATCCGTATCAAGCTCGTCTATGCTGTCGCCACCAAGATAGCCGATAATTTCATCTCGAATTTCTTCATGGAATTGCTCAGGGATAATGCTCGTTCCGCAGGGAGCAATGACTTCTGACGTCAGCTCGTATACGTGCGTGTCATGAAGTTCGCTGGCAAGATATATACCGTCTTCAACGTTTTGTTTATAAAAATCGAACGTGACCGTGCTTTTTTCGATTACATCGGGCTTGATGCCAAAATTTTCGAGTAGTGAGGGGTCCGTTTCCTCGAACAGCGTACTGCTTGCTTCGATTGAAATCGAGCCGTTGTCGCCGCGGCTACCGAGGACGCCATGGCGCGAAAGAGATTTCCGACGCATTTCAAGTTCGTCGAAAAGTTCGGAGTATGCATCGGCTCCGTCGTCAAACTTTTCTGCGTAAAATTTTTCCGTCATGCTTTATCTATACAATAGATACGCCATTGAGGCAAGCTGTTATGATGGTGGTATGGAAGATACACGCAATGTAATCGACAAATATAAAGGCGTAGCGCAGGACGATATCGTGGCAGACTTAGATGCGCACGACTTGGGGTTGCATATTGCCGTCGAGAATACCGAGCGGGACTTTAATATGGGTACGATTGTTCGCAATGCCAATGCTTTTGGTGTACGTCATGTGCATATTATCGGTCGGCGCCAGTGGAATAAGCGCGGCGCTATGATGACTGATAAGTATTTACACGTGCAGTATTACGAGACGCTTGGCGCGTTTCTCGATGCAATGCAGTCGCAGGAGCGTACAGTGGTAGCGATCGATAATATCCCCGGGAGTGTCGAGCTTGCAAAGACGACGTTGCCGAAAAAAGCGGTTCTTGTATTCGGGCAGGAAGGTCCAGGTATTTCGCCCGAGCTTGCCGGAAGAGCCGAGCAAATCGTTGCTATCGAGCAATTCGGAAGTACTCGTTCGGTGAATGTTGGTGTCGCCTCTGGTATCGTCATGTATGCGTGGTTGCAGCAGCACGCCTTGTAATGATACTGCTCGTGCTTGCGAAACAATGCTAAAAATGCAACAATAGTACACATTATGGCGTCACTTTCATCGCAGAGTTACAAGGGAACGCGGGATTATTACCCGGAAGATAAACGTATCCAAAACTATATTTTTCACACCTGGGCAAAGGTGGCGGAGCAATTTGGCTACGAAGAGTATGGTGCGCCACTACTTGAGCCACTTGAGTTGTATACGGCCAAAAGCGGACAGGAACTGGCCGGTGAACAGACGTATGTCTTTAAGGACCGTGGTGATCGTATCGTTACGATCCGCCCGGAGATGACGCCGAGTATTTCACGCATGGTCGCTGCTCGTCGCCAGGAGCTTCCGATGCCAGCGCGTCTCTACTCGATCGCGAATTTCATGCGTTACGAACGACCACAGCGGGGCCGAGAGCGCGAGTTCTGGCAGATGAACGTTGACTTATTCGGCGTAGAGTCTTTGCGAGCTGAAGCTGAAATTATCACAATGGCCAGCCGTAGCTTGCTTGCGTTTGGTGCATCCGAGGACATGTTTACGATTCGCGTGAATAACCGTTCGTTGATCGATTTCATTATGACAAACTATCTGAAGTTGGACGTCGTGCAATCGCAATTGATGACTAAACTGTTCGATCGTAAGGATAAAATCTCTGCCGAAGAGTTCCGTGATCAAGCGACGGAGATATTTGGTGAAGAGCACGCGAATGACGGTCTCGTGAAATTATCTGCGTTATTATCTGCGCGTACAATGAAAGAGTTACCTGAGATCGTTCGTGAAAGTCCTGCCCTTGAGGATATTCAGGAAGTATTTACGTACCTAGAACAGGCTGGTGTTCATAATGCGCGGTTCGATAGCACGCTCATGCGCGGTCTCGATTACTATACTGGCACCGTTTTTGAAGTATTTGATACGCACCCCGATAATCGTCGGGCATTGTTCGGTGGTGGTCGCTACGACGGACTTGTCGGATTATTTGGCGTCGATCCGGTACCGACGATCGGTATGGGCCTCGGCGCCACGACTGTCCAGCAGTTCTTGGAAGTGCATGATCTCTTGCCGAAACTACCGTCAACAACGGAACTCTACATGATCGTGCTTGGTGATGTTCAAACGAAGGCGACACAGTTGGCTGACCAGCTGCGCGAAGAGGGTGTGAACGTCGAAGTCGACATCACTTCTCGCAAGCTTGATAAGCAGATCAAAACCGCCGTTAAGAAAGCCATTCCACACATTGTGTTCATCGGCGAAGAAGAAATTGCTTCTGGCGTCTATCCGCTGAAAGATACTCTGACTTCG
>JALRDG010000012.1 GCA_023257055.1 Candidatus Saccharimonadia bacterium
TGTCATCACCCATAGTTTCCGGGTACGTGGTAATGATATGGCTAAGCTCGGCATACTCGGGAAGGCCCGCTAGAACATATTGCAGTACCGTCTGCTCACCAATGCCGTGATGCTCCTGTGCCGTTGCAACGACGACCGTACCGCGACGATAAATCACCTCACCGGAATAATCTTTATCGTTTCCAGTCAGGATACCAAACAGGGTCGATTTACCAACGCCGTTGCGGCCAATAATACCAATTTTTTCGCCATCATCCACCGAAAACTTCACACTGTGCATCAGTGTCTTTGGTCCGAAACTCTTTTCGTGGATGTTTATGTCGGCGATCATCTCTGTTAAGTATACCATAGCTATTGACTTTTTATTACATTTATGCTAATATCATAAAGCTATCGCACTTTTTCAGTCCAACGTAAGGAACTTCGATGCGCAATCGTACCCCCATCACCAGGACCGCCGCTCGCCGACGTGTCGCCGGCCTGGCGATCGTCCTGCTCGTGATCCTCGCACTGTGGACCGTCGCCTTCATCCTCCAGTACGTCTACTGGGGGCCGATGTACGGCACGACCGACCACAGCCAGTGGTACCACGGTCTTGCTCACGGCTACTTCATCCTCGGAAATCTGATCGTGAATGTGTTCTCATCGAACGACGCCAGGACGATCTTCCAACCGGGTGGGTCGGGCTGGTACGACTTCTGGTTCTTCATCGGGATCGTCATCGCTGTCGGCACGTCAAAGGCCACGAACAGCCGGTGACGGCATAGCACTTGCCGTCCAGGGAATGGTCGCCCGAGAACAATAGTTCTCGCGAACCGCTCCTTGGGCGGCCTTTCCTTTACCTTGCTTTTTACACAACTTTATTGTAATATACGATCATCCTAGCTAACTAGGCGAACCCCGACAACAAGGAGACTCCGTGTCTGCTACCGCAAAGAACCCGAACTTTCCTGGCGCGCTTTCGCTCGCCGAAGTCGTCCCCGGAATGAACGTGCTGGTTGTTTCGATCAGGGAGCGAGAGTATTTCAATGCGACAGTAACGTCTGTCAATGTCGATACGAACGACATTGACCTTCGATACAATTTCGCTAAGGTCGGAAGCATGACATCAAACGCGAACGCACTTGGCGTAGTACCCGGTGTCGAAGGCGAATGGATGGAGTACTGCCTCACCGAGACCGACAACCCAGCCCTTGAAGGTTTCGTAGATTACGAAACGGGGACTGTCAACGATAGTCGTAGCCGCTCCAAGACACTTACCAGCGCTTCGTGGTTTTTCGATAACCTCCAGTAGTCGGTAACCGCCGCCCAACGAAAAGGCCGCCCGAGACATCCTCGACGCCGCCACTCTTGGGCGGCCTTTTCATTTTATGGTATAATATGCATGCGCATCTGGAGTACCAGGAGGTGATAGCAGTGGAAGCGCTTAGTATTAATTCCGAGTACATTATTCTTACAGTGATACTTCTTGTCTGCTTTGCATTCTTGGGCGTGCGTAGGTTCTACTATCTTCACATGACACCACCCGGCAGGGCCGAGTATACAGCTTGCCTTCGGCAGCGTATCGCATCCTACGATAACCAGATATTCGAGCTCCTTCTTTACGACACCGCGGCCGCAATCGCCTGCGAAGATACGTCATATCTCTTTCGCTCACGCTGGCGAATGATTCGGTATCTGCGCAGATGTCGCACTAGAGCGCGAATAGCACTTTTCATCGTTCGACGCCGCCTATAGCCACACATTTTTATACGAATGTGGCTATAGGCGGCTTTTCCTTTATACTGGTGGATATGCACGAACGTCGAATTCAACTGTCTCACGCCGACATTGCTTACTGGGATAATCAAAAAGAAGATGCGCCAGTCCTTATATTTATCCATGGCTACAGGGGAACGCATCATGGCCTTGCACGAATAGCGGACGAGCTTAATGACTACCGCATTGTCATTCCGGACCTTCCGGGGTTTGGCGATTCTGTGCCATTACCGACCGAGCATTCGGTGGATGCATACGTATTGTTCGTGAAAGAATTTATTGATGCGCTTCATCTGGCCGCGCCACCAGTTTTGATTGGCCACTCGTTTGGCAGCATTATCGCTAGTCATTTTGCCGCGAAACATCATGATTATATTGCAGATCTCGTACTTATCAATCCAATTGGTGCGCCAGCACTAGAAGGACCGCGTGGCATCATGACGCAATTCGCTCGTTTATATTACCTTATTGGCAAAAAGCTTCCCGAAAGAGCAGGGCGAGCATGGCTATCGTGGAACTTCGTAACCGACATTATGAGCTACACGATGACAAAATCTCGCGACTCGACCATGCGTTCGTATGTAAAAGACCAACATCGGCGGTATTTCAGTCGTTTCGCAAGCGCACGCGTCGCCTCTGAAGCGTTCGACGCCTCCGTATCGAACGACGTTAGTGCCGTAGCACACGAGATTCCACTACGAACACTACTGATTGCAGGTGAAAAAGACGACATTACGCACATAGATGCAGTTCATGAGCTGCAAAAAAAGTTTGCAGCTGCGAAGCTTGTTGTCATACCAGACGTCGGCCACTTAACGCACTACGAAAAAGCGGCCGAGGCGGCCGCTGCAATTCGTACGTTTATTCCATAACTTCCTTATACACCTCTTCGAAGCGATTAAGGGTGTACTCAATATCATGTGTCTTGGCGATTTCGAGGCTTTTCTCGCCGTATCGCTTTGCGAGCTTGTCGTCATCCAAAATCTTCGCAAGAGCGATAGCCATTTGATCGACATTATCTGGCTCACATAACTCACCATTTATACCGTCTTGGCACAGTTCTTTTAGCGCGCCAGCATTAACGGCAACTGCAGGCTTACCGCTCGCCATAGCCTCCAAAAGAGCGATACTCTGCAACTCTGCAGGCGATGGCATTGCGAATACATCGCCAATGCGTTGAAGAAGCGTCAGATCTTCGTCCGGTACGCGTCCGGTGAATGTCGTACGCTTCGTTAGCTTCAGACTACGGACCAGTTCATGTAGATTTTCGCGGTCCGTGCCATCACCAACAATTACCAGCTGAACGTCTCGATTACGTCGAATTTTTGCAAAGGCCTTTACGAGTACCCATAGGTGCTTTTCCGCATCAAGGCGGCCGACATAGGTAATAATCTTTCGATTTTCAGGTATCTTGTATTTTTTGTACAGCTTCTTCGGGGCTTTTCCGGGCTGGAATCTACTCAGGTCGATGCCGTTCGAAATAGCCAACATTGGCTTTGGCAATTCGACATTAAACATGTCGATAGCCGATTGCGTTGGCATAGTGACGCAATCAGATTTTGAATGGAAGCGACGACCGTACTCTTTTAACATGTAGTTAATTGGGCGGGCGACCGGCGCAAGCAGGCGCAAGTTATCCATTAGGTTTTCCGGCATGGCGTGGTTCGTGCTGACAATTGGAATACCAACCCTGTTACCGTATTTCATTGCTGCCTGGCCAATCCACATCAGCATTTGGATATGAATGACGTCCGGTTCGAACTCATCGATTATTTTCTTTACTTCGCGCTGCGGGCTGACGGAAATCCGAAAGTTCTGATAAAAAGGAAAGGGCACTGAACGTGTCCGATATACCGGGTGATTTCCGTCAACTTCTTTATATTTTCGCCCCGTTTGACTTGGTGCGATAACCAGTACTTCATGGCCACGTGCAGCAAGACCTTGGGCGAGCGTGCGACTAAATGTCGCAACACCGTTTATTGTCGGCCAATGTAGGTCCGACGCGATCAATATTTTCATACTTTTCGATTATACCATAGTCATTCAGATATACATGGTATATACTATTCAATACATATGTCAAACGAGTTCGCGGAGTTTCAGACTGAATACGAATCAGCTCAAAACCTTGAGCGTTTCTCGCGACGATCACTGTTTCTTGGTGGCGCAGCTCTTGCGGGCGTAGTTGCCGATGTAACTCTGACTAATCACCTTCAAAGAGAGCGTAGCCGTGTTGAAATTGCCGAGATATCAGACGATGAAACACGAGAACGGTTCCCAAACAATTTATGGCTAATAGCACCTGGATTCAAAATGGGCTGGGACGATTCGCGGCGCATCGCCGAATCACTCGAGCCGACAATGAGACAACGTGGCCGAATCGCTTACATAGGCTACTCCAATAAGGGGCTTGATACGTATGAACTAAAAACGCGAGTAAACTCGTACATCGAGCAGGAAGACATACAGAAGGTCTATCTCTACGGACATAGTTTTGGCGGCATGGTCGCTACAGAGCTTGCTCATCACCTCCAGCGTGACACTGACGTCGATAGCGCTCTTATCGCACTGGATTCCAGCCCATCTTCACAATTTGATGTCAAAGCAAAAGCCGAACTACATTTTTTGAGCCTTCTTGAAAACCTTCATGTCCCCATACCTACGGCAGGGCGGGCAGCATACGAGCTCGGCGAGCGCACTGTTAATAAAGACGAACGTAGCCTATCGGACATCTGGCACCAGAGCCTTGAGCAGCTTTATCCAGGTGCACCGTCGTCACAGCTCATAAAGAGTGAGGCTGCATATATTGAACACTTTGACCCACGGGAATTTCCTCTCGCATCGCGTACCGATGTCTCCATGCTTGCGAACATGGCCGATGAAACGGTCAATATATCGAGCGCCACAAAACATTGGTCGGAATATTTGAAAGATGCCTTTAAAGAAGTCTACTGGACCAACGGCGCTCGACCAGCCCACGCCAGCCCTTTCTGGAATGAAGAAATTTACAACCATAAGCTGAAAATACTACAGGCTACTCTTTTGCCACTTGGCTACTACCGCTACCGTAAGTTTTATTGATATCCCATTATTTACTAATTGCAAATTAATGTTATAATAAATTTGTAACAATTCCGTTACGCTTTACTACGAACAAGGAGTTGTCGTGATCGAAACATACCTGCCCGAATTTCAGGACAAGGTAGATCGACACAGGAGGATCTTCTCGCAACTTTTCACTATCCAGCACGGCGACCACGAAACAGCGCTAATGCGGATTTCCGCAGCCAGCGAAACCTCATGGAGGTCTCGCCGAACAGAATACGTATTGGTGTGTGACTGCGACTACAAGCCGAACATTGGCTGGCACGTCACTTCGACCGGCGAAGCCGTCCATCGGCCAAAGGGTATCATTACACCCGAGAACTGCACCTACCGTAATCAGGCGCTCGATGTCCGCCGCAATCAGCTCAAGCGCGAATTCTCCCGGATGGAGATTGCGATCCCGCACGGAGTGTCGCGTAGCGTTGAGAACTTCATGCGAATTGAGCACGGCCTCCTCTGGATCAATTCGCTTCTCCAGAACGGAGAACTGGTTGGCAGCGCACCCGGAGCTCACCTACAGGCGAACACCACGAGTGTCAAGGAGGTAGCGGCCATTATGGACGTTGCACTCCCGAACAACGTGGCGAAGGTCGCAGAATTCATGCGCCAAGATGGAAAAATAAACCTGGAAGGTAACACCATCTACGCCCCTGTGCTTGCGTTCGACGCACCTCGTAAGCCCGTGCTGACGTAGCAAAGACACCGCCCCCTAGATACCGCGATTCGGCGGATATCTAGGGGGCACTTTTTATACGATAGTCGTACCGACGCTTTCGCCGTTAGCGGCACGAACGAGATTATTTTCCTGGAGCAGTTCAAGCACGATAATTGACTGTTGATGATCAGCGGCCAACGCAATCGCGGCCTTATCCATCACCTTGATATCCGGTTCTTCGACAGCTTGTTGCAGCGTCAGCCGTTCATACCGAACCGCCGAAGGATTGGCCGAAGGATCACTATCGTACACGCCGTCGACTTTTGTCGCTTTCATAATGACATCGCAGTCCATCTCAAGCGCCAAACTGACGGCAGCCGTATCTGTGGTCAAATACGGCCGACCAATACCACCAGCTACCACGACGACACGCCCCTTATCAAGGTGGGACAATGCTCGGCGATGGGTAAACTGGTCCATTACTTGGTCGGATTTGACATTGGTCAGCGAGCGGGCAGAAAGTCCTTCGGCATTAAAGACATCTGTTAGGGCAATCGCGTTCATCATTGTCGCTAACATACCAATATTATCCGCGCTAACCCGACGCACACCGCCACCCGTCAACTGCGCACCACGCGCGTAATTGCCACCACCAATCATTACGATTACTTGACTGCCATTTTCTACAATTTTTTGCACTTCACTCGCAATCCAGGCAGCGCGATTGGCGTCGAAGCCGCTGTCGTATTCGCCCTGGAGCTGCTCACCGGATAATTTCAAGAGGATTCGTTTATACATACCTTTAGTATACCAGCGATACGCCCATGCTATACTGGGAATAATTATGGCCGGAAAAAAACCAGCGAAATCAAAGCCGACGACCGTCGTGAACCGACGGGCAAAGTTTGATTACGCCCTCGACGATGAGCTCGTCGTTGGACTTAGTTTGACAGGCCAGGAGACCCGTGCCGCCCGCGATGGACATATCCAGCTAAAGGGCGCTTTTGTAACGATTAAAGATAGTGAGCTATGGCTCAATAATGCAAGTTTTAGCCTAAAACTAAATGAACGCGGTAATCCCGGCACCCGCACCATCGATACTCGCCCGCGAAAACTACTAGCCAAGCGAAAACAAATTGATGAACTTGCCGTTCAAAAACAGTCTGGCATGACCATAGTGCCGCTACGACTCCTGACTGCTGGTCGCTACATGAAGCTCGTTATTGCACTCGGTAAGGGTAAAAAGAAATACGATAAACGCGAAACCATCAAACGCCGCGACCAAGATCGCGACGCCAAGCGCGCACTAAGCATGCGATAATTCACAAAAGGAAATCCGCCGCAAGCAATGCTTACGGCGGTATCCTTTTCAATCGTTAATCTCGTGGGCGAAGCGTCGGCTCGGCATTCACATTGAAATTGCCGCGCCACCCGTGCCGGGCAGTACCACGCTTAATAGCATTGGTCTTGACCGGCCGATGCTCCAAAGAGTAGCCACTCTTTCCGGCGGGCCGGACGCGAATCGCCGGGCCACTTGCCGGAATAGACGGCCTTTCCGGTTCGTAAAACACGATCGCATCGTTCCAGTTACGCTTCTTTCCAGAACCCGCTGCCGGCAGGAATTTCACGAATGTACCCTCTGGCAATGAAAT
>JALRDG010000073.1 GCA_023257055.1 Candidatus Saccharimonadia bacterium
TCCTGGGCTTCGTGCGCTTCTTTGAGTGGTAGTAGTGTGTGGCGAGCCAAGAAATACGCCCCTACTCCTCCGGCTAACAAAATGAACAAGTTAAAATACACTAAACTCCATACGATATTTGATGTCGCTTCGCTCATGAGGCCGTTTCTGATTTCTTGCAGGCCGTAGTCGAGTTGTCGGTTTAGTGGCGTATCGACAATAATTTGTTCTTCAAATCCACGCAGACGGTGAGCTACTTCTGAGGTGGAGATCTGAAAAATGAGTATACTAAACAGCAAACTGATCGTCATCAGGATAATAATGTACCAGGTTGTCAGTTTGACGGTTGCAGATTCAAACATGGTCTACGCGGTGGCCTCCAATTTGTAGCCAAACCCTCGCACGGTGTGGATGAGTGGACTGTCAAACGGCTTATCAACTTTTGCGCGAAGGTACTTAATATATGCTTCGACGGTGTTAGGTAGGATGTCGGCATCGTAATCCCAGACATGGGCGATGATAGTTTCCTTACTAATCGGGCGACCCTGGTTGCGCAAAAGATATTCAAGCAGACCGTACTCCTTTTGCGTGAGCTTGATTATTTTTCCAGCACGTTCTACTTTTGCGGTAACGGTGTCGAGTGTCAAGTCCCCGGCGGTAAGGGTGGCAGAAAGCTGGTCTTTTGGTCGCCGCAAAAGCGCCCGTACTCGAGCGAGCAGTTCTTCGAGGGCAAATGGTTTCACGAGGTAATCGTCTGCCCCGCTATCAAGCCCGGTTGTGCGATCTTCTACTGTCCCCATGGCAGTAAGAAGTAATACGGGCGTATGAATACGTGCTTCACGCATAGCAGTAACGATTTGGAGGCCGTTGTGCGTGCCTGGTAGCATGCGATCAACGATTGCAACATCGTAGGGTTCGGTTGTTGCCATGGCGGCGCCGTCAGTGCCGTCGTATGCAACATCAACAGCATAGCCTTCTTGTTCGAGAGCTCGTTTTAGTGCGCGGGCAATTTTGTGCTCATCTTCAACGACTAATATGCGCATATACTATTAGTATAGCGACATTTACTGAAAATGACCTGATATTCAGCGGTAACGTTCACCCCATGCTTGCATGGCGGTGAGTATTGGGAGGAGGTCACTTCCCTTCTTGGTTAGCCGGTATTCTGCACGGGCCGAGCTAGATAGCGGATTCTTCTCGATGATACCGTCGGTCTCCAGCGTGACAAGCCGAGCAGAGAGCGTACGTGGATTGATTCCGTCGGCGTTATCTTGCAGCTGGCAGAATCGCACGGATTCCGTGTTTGCGATACAGCGTAGCAGAATCGGTGTCCATTTGTCACCGAGAATTCGTGTCGCTGCCTTGACGCAACCTATGTCGGAAAGTGGTGTTGACATACTATTACTATACTTTATCTAGTGAAAAAAGTCAACCAAGCACGATCATTATTTAATAAGGTTACGCTTTCGGTTCGTGCGAATATGTTCCATGCTGTAATCCCAGGTCGCGTCGGTTTTTTTGTGCGGGTTAAAGATGTACATTGGATCGAAAATTTCTTTGGTTTCGCGGAATATTTGATACATTTCGTCGCCAAACATCGCTGGTAGCCACGGGCCGCGAACCATGCCGTCGTTATGTTCGCCAGCAAGTGTTCCACCATATTTTAATACCAGCGGAACGATGTCGCGCATTGTCGGCTCAAGTTTAACTTGATCGGCTGGGTCGCTGATGCTCATGAGTGGAATAATATGAAAATTACCGTCGCCGAAGTGACCGGCAATGGTTGCTGGCAACTTATATTTGCGAATAACTTTGCGCAGCTCAGGAAGGAACTCGGGAAGATATTTCGGCTGAACGGTCAGGTCGTCGATGAACGGCGATGCATATTTATCCTTTACGCGCTGACGAAGCAGTGCGAGGCTCGCGCGGCGGATTTGCCAGAACTTTGAACTTTCCTCTTCGGTGTCGGCAACTTCTTTTTTCAGTTTGAAGCCTTTTAGATCTTCAGCAAGAGTGTTGATCTTTTCATGTACTTCATCTAGCGTGTCGCCTTCGAACTCTACCATAAGAACCATGCTCGGGATATGCCCCTTGAACTGTGCGACTGATTTTAAGAGACTTGCTTGCTGCTTCGTCCATTCTTTCATGCCGAGGGCATTTTTGAAGACGCTGAAGTAGCGGATGCCGAGTTCAAATGTGATGTCGTCGAAGCCTTCAAATGTGGCTGGATGGTGGCTCATGACGAGCGGGATGAGCTTGCCAAGCTGCTTAATGTTCGGTAGGTATAGTACGAGTAGGCCTGAATGCTTGGCCTTTGGAAGAACTTTTAATTTCATGTCCGTAATGACACCGAGCGTACCTTGACTGCCAGAGAACAGACGCGTCATATCGAATATGCCGGTATCGCGGTCCCAAACGCTCCATAAGTTATATCCCATGGAGTTTTTATTAACGTGCGGCCGGGCATTCTTAATAAGATCGTAGTTTTCTTCGATGAGTGTATAGACCC
>JALRDG010000100.1 GCA_023257055.1 Candidatus Saccharimonadia bacterium
GCTTTCTTGGTATTGATGGTGCTTAATCCTGTGGACATTGTTCGGCAGGTAACCGTACTGCTCCTTCTGGCCTTTGCGCTTATGGGCTACGGGATGCGAAAAGTGGTCAGGCAGAGTAGCTCTACGTTCCTTCCTGTCGCAGCGATAACGGCATACTTTGGCTATGCACTTGCCGCCGTGATTGTCGCTTTGTCTATATCAGCTGGCTGGATAACACTGACACTGGCGGTACTTACCGTGCTCTTGTGGCTTGGATCATATACCGAGCGACAGCCATCACTAATGCTTCTTGGTAATATGACGTTACTGGCTGCAGTTGGCTTTTTGTGGTCGGTACTTGCGGATGATTACGAATGGGTCGTTGAAGGTGTCGCCTGGATAAGCGCCGCAGTTTTCTATGGACTTTATTGGATGGCCGTTGAGCAGAAAGATGAACAACGCCAACATATTCAATTCGTTTCTACCCTGGGGGTATTGGCGCTGCCAAGTCTTATGTTCTTGTTTGCGACTGATACTACTCATGCGTTGGCCGCATGTGGAACGGTCGCCGTCGTGGCCGTGTTAATTGGGGTAGAAGGCTACCGTACGAAACAAACCTCGCTCATTGAGGTGGCTATATATATCGCAACAATTGGCGCGCAACGTGCAACTGAAATACTTCTACCTGAGGTCGATGCTGTCGTCTATGCACATTGGTGGGCTATTACAATCGCTCTGACCGCATGGGGCATGCGACTGCCAGGATTGGTTCGCTATCAGTTGGCGGTTGGGTGTATTACTGTGGTTGTCGGTATGTTGGCGCTAGCTGAAGGCGGCTGGTATTCCCTTCTGTTTTTGATAGAACACTTAGGCTTGCTATTAGTTGGGGCACTATCGGGGTATCGTTGGGCGATGTGGTGGGGGGTCGTCGCGAGCGGTCTCGCTATCATGTATTTCCTTCGAGACTATGTCTACGTATGGCTTGGATTGCTTGGTTTAGCACTAACGGCAATCGTAATATGGCGACTCGTTACGTCTGACACGAAACCGCGTTCATAATTTGGTGAGATATCTCATAGTACTGTTCGGCAGCTATTTTGTATAGTGACAGGGTGATAGGGATGACTTCTCCGTTAAAACTGATTATGCCGCCAGCTGAGCAGTATGATGCTCCGACGCTTAGTTATCCGCGATTGCGCCAGGTAGTGAAGCAACATTATCAGCACGAATACGACTCTGTCGAAGCGATATTCAGCGACGCAGATACGATAAGCGACAAGGCAAGTCTATCTAATAACTACTTCCCTGCTATTACGCTGAAAATTCAAGAGGCGACGACTCGCGACGAGCAGCAGCGTTGGAGTAATCGACTGACAGCATTATCTGTCGAGCAATTTGGGCGTCCAGACGAGGTGGCTGTCGAGCGCTTGATTGCAAGCGAATTGCTGCACCTGCAGTCACTGCGCCGCAGGTCATCTTTACCCACTGACGTATCTCGTCCGGTGATAGCGCTGTATGAGCGACTAGCTAGCTCCACTAAAGCAGACGCGACGGTGCCGCCTCTTTCTCAGCAGGCTACTCTCCTTGCTCACTTGAAAGCATATCTTGATGCAACGTATCGTGACGGATTTGCCGTATTGGACGAATATGCTGACCAGCCGTATCTTTCAGCAGACGAAATTGCCGCCGTATATCAAGAAATGGTTGATCGATTGTCGCTTAAGCGATGGGCACTTCGTGAATGGAAAGTGGTTCGCACTAACAGTTCGCAAATGGCTGTCAATCCTCGTCAAAAAATTATTCAAGTCGGCCGTTTTTTGCCGTCACTTTCGCCGTTACGCGCAAAGAGTTTATTTACGCACGAAGTATTGGTGCACGCCCAACGATCCGTTCGCGGGCTTTTGGTTACCAGTAAGCTCGCCTACGGTCTACCGGGGTATCGGCAAGCCGAGGAAGGACTTGGATCGCTGATGGAGGCAGCGATTGAGGGTCGGCTGCCGCAGCGAATTGCCGATCGATATATCGACATCGCACTGGCGCTTGGCTATGGCGGCCTGCCACAGCTCACACGGCAGCAAATCTTTACTATTGCATATGCACGCACACGCCTGCGTCAATCGGCCGCTCACGTACCGGTGTCCGACGATTTGACGCGCCGGGCTACCTGGCAGCACGTGAATCGAATTTATCGTGGGACGCTTGGTAATGATATTGTCGGCGTGATTACGAAAGATCAAATTTATTACGCGGGATACATTGAAATGGCGACATACCTATCACGGTATAAATCCGACATGCTACCCCGTGCAATTGATTTTGTCTTATCAGGCAAGATTGATCCGACAAGTCCCGAACACCGCCTGTATGTACATAAGCAGCGCTTTTCAATTAATGAATCCCGAAAGGAATCAGACTCATGAATATGACAAACACTCCGACGTATATTTTTGAGGAGCTGCAGCGCCGCAAAGTACCAGTCGAGCTTATCAACGAGAAGGCAATGCTCATGCGGTACTTTCATAATGATGATTGGCATTTCGTAAAGGGGTGTTTTGACGAAAAAGCCAGTATTATGGCAACAAAAATTTGTAACGACAAAACCCTCGCGGAATACATAGCTCGGGAGGTTGGGCTCCATGTGCCGGCCAGTATGCGGTTCACTAACGAAGCGGATGCCATGGAGTTTATTCGGGAGTACGGCCCTACTGTCGTGAAGCCGGTCGATACAGCGCACGGTCACGGAATCAGTATGAACGTGAGAAGCCGAACGGGTATTAAGCGAGCATTAATGCATGCAAAAAAATACTCTAAGAAAAAGCCAATGTTGCAGCAATACGTGAGTGGCCATGACGTGCGTCTACTGATTATTGACGGGAAATATGCGGCAGCGGTCCGGCGCGTGCCAGCTATGGTGACAGGAGATGGGACACATACGGTCGCCGAATTGATTGAAATAGAAAACAATCAGCCGTATCGCTCATCCGGTCTATCCGGAAAACTGAAAATTATCAGCTTGCGTTCAGCAAAGGCCTACCTGGAGCGCCACATTCGTAAAATACCGAAAGAGGGCGAGCAAGTAGCCGTCGTCGGCGTCAGTAATACTAGTATGGGTGGTCATGCCGAGGATTTTACAGTGCAGGTGCCAAAAGACATCCGTCGGAAAGCTGAGGCATTTGCGAAGCGGTTACACATGCCGCTCTGTGGCGTGGACATCATCCTGAATGATAACGGTGATTATAGCTTTATCGAGGCAAACAGTAGCCCAGGCTTTGGTCCGCATCACCATCCTCGGTTCGGCAAGAGCCGCAACGTGACGAAAAAGTATGTCGACTACCTGTTAAAGTAGCGTATTGCTATTGATTTATTGTATGAAAAGTGATATAATTAAAAATATGGAATCGAAAACGCCAGAGCAACTGCAAGCGTACGTAAAAACAAAAAGCGAATTTACCGACTATACCCGTTTTCAAGATGAAAATAGTAAACGGCTACCTGCTCGTGAGGATTTTATTGCCGGTAAGGAATACGCTCCGGCGTATGAGTACCCTGCGCTAGACTCATTTTATGATCTTGACGAAAAAGGGAAGGCGATTGCTGATAAGAAATCTCAAATTTATGAGGCTGTAATGGAGCTACGCGCCCACTTGGATGACGACGATATTTCCTCGGATGAATATGAGCTTTACGCACAGTATCATGAAGTGCGCCTAAAGCGTATTATGCTTGTTGAAGCTGCTCGACGTTTGCATCATACAGGCGCTTCAGGCGAACAAGTTGTCGCTCGAAATGACTTTATGCGTATGAACGCTGAGTTGTACGGAGAGATGGATGCACCAAAGTTTGACGCCATGATGCATACTGAAGCGGATATGGTGGCGAACTTTGTGCCCGCTGATCAGCAGTCGGAAGAGATAAAAGCATACCTCGATGCCTACATGTCCAGACATGAATTCGTGGAGGTTGAAAAGCCGCTGCTTGATCCTGAGTTAGTAGTACAGCTGAATGATTTTGTCCTTGAGCGATACAGTGACATTTTGGCAGTCGTCCCGGAGACGGACGAATCGGTTATATATGACGCGGAAGCTTGCCGCGAAATTATGCAACAAGCGTTAGCTGCGGGTGGCCTTGAAGAAAAGGGCTGGCAAATTGTTATTAGTTCGAAACGGTCAAACGTTGCAACGAACTCTTCGGCAAAGAAGATTTATATCCCAAACACAACCACACGCACGGCCGATGAACTGAAGCGACTCATTTTGCACGAACAAGAGGTGCATGCGCGACGCGGCCAGAACGGTGATGACGCGAATGTGTCGGTCTTGAAATTCGGTACTGCCGACTATGCAGATGTCGAGGAAGGACTTGGTGTGATTCTGGAATGTGCGGTCGCCGGTACACTCCAGAATCCATCGTTTGATCGGGCGCGTGATCGATATATTACTGCCGGTTTGGCACTTGGTGTCGACGGTATTCCAAAGGATGCTCGGAGTACTTATGATATTGTTTGGCGCCTGTTGGCAGTTCGCAATGCTCGCGATGGTACTATTTCTGACGATATCGTGGCAGCCGCTAAAAGCAAGGCGATGGATTATGTCGATAATGCATTCCGCGGAACAAACTACGCGGCACCAGGTATTATCTACACGAAGCTCAAGGTCTACTACGAGGGCCTTGTAAAGAATGCTGAATATCTCGCCGAGCATCGTGATAATCTTGATGAAGCATTTGACGTGGCGATGGTAGGAAAGTGTAACCACACCGATAGCACTGAAGTAGAGAACGTGCAGTCGCTCGTTGCTTTGGCTGCGTAGGAAGATGATACTATGAAAGACATGAACACAAAGCAGCAGGTCATCGGAACGACAGAATACCTCCTCATACCGGAGGTGTCCGATCAGCTAATTCCTACGAAAGTCGATACAGGTGCGGATAGCTCGGCCATTTGGGCATCTGAAATCGAAGAGCAGGACGGTGAGCTATCGTTCGTATTGTTTGGCCCGCAATCGGCCTATTATACTGGTGAAACGATCGTAACGAATGATTATTCAATTGTTCGAGTGAAAAACTCGTTTGGCGAAAAAGAATACCGCTTCCGCGTGAAGCTATCTGTCCGGATTGGTGCCAAGAAGTACCGCGTTAGCTTTACGCTGGCAGATCGTTCGCGGAATCGCTACCCTATTCTACTTGGCAAACGTTTTTTGAAGAATCGTTTCCTTGTAGATGTCGCTGGCCAAAACTTGACCGGCCAGGCGCCGGATGATGATTGCGACAAAGTGACGGTACTGACGTCTCGGATTGACGCATCGATAGAAGAGTTCTTTCTAAAGGTCCAAAAAGAAGCGGGCGTATCTATTGAGCTTGCGAAGTATCGTCATTTAACGTACGAAATTCGTCCAGATCAGACAACTCGCATCCTGCTGCCGGATGGTCGGGATATCGCGACGAGCAGCGTAGTGTACTTTAAGGCGCATGCACTCTACCCCGAACATGCAGGTACGATTGCGCAGTACCTGGCGTATCGACATGTTGATTTTGTCGATCAAGGCGTGGCACATTTTATGTCCCGGTCGAAGATGAGTGAATCATTTATTTTAGCGCTGGCAGATATACCAGTTCCGCCATTGAAAGTGCTATCGAACGGATTGGATGAATGCAGCTACGAAGACTTACGAGAGTATTTTGACGAGTCGGAGTTTGTCGTCAAGGACGCATTTGGTGACCGCGGAAGAGCGAATTATATCATTCGTTCGGAACAAGACTTTACGCAGGCGGCTGTACGAATGGGAAAGATCCGTACTATCATTGCGCAGCAGTATGTTCCAAATGACGGATTTGTACGAATACTCCTTATGGGGGGTGAAGTCGTGCAGATTGTCGAACGAAAAGCCGTAGCGCATGACGATCCATTAAAATCCCATTTAAATAAACCTCGTGGATCGACAAATGCAGTACTGCATTCGGCGCAAGACTTTGACGTTGAGGCGATCAATTTAGCTCGAAAGGCTGCCTTAGCGTTAGAGCGTAACATTGCTGGTGTCGACTTGATACAGGATAAGCAGACTGGGCAGTGGTATGTGCTTGAAGTAAACTACAATCCAGAAATGGTGGGTGGATTCGGGCAGGACGCAAAGATTACTGGCTTGGCACAATTTTTAAGGAAACGGAATTAGTATGAAAATCGCAATTTTATCGAACGGTACAGGTAACTACTCGACTAAGCGCCTCAAAGAGGTGGCTCGTGCGCGTGGACATGAAGTGAAGGTTATTAAATACCGAGAATGCTATGCTTCAATTGAGCGCAACAACCCGACGGTCAGTTATCGTGGTGAAGATTTGGAAAAGTTCGACGCTATTATTCCACGCATTGCATCATACATGACGCGTTATGGCACGGCGATTGTTCGCCAGCTTGAAATGCAGGGTGTGTATTCCGTTTCAAGTTCGATTGCTATTTCCCGTTCCCGTGATAAGTTGCGTAGCATGCAGGTGCTGGCAAAAGCTGGTGTCGGTATTCCAAAGACGGTTGTCTCGCGTAACTCGACGGACATCGATAGCCTGATCGAGAAACTCGATGGAACGCCGGTAATTATTAAGTTGGCACGCGGAACTCACGGTAATGGTGTCGTACTTGCTGAAACAAAAAAGGCCGCCAAGTCGGTACTACAGGCGCTGTATCTTACGAATGAAGACGGAACAAACATTCTGTTACAGGAATTCGTGAAAGAGTCTGCAGGTACAGATATCCGTGCGTTTGTCGTTGGCGGGCGAGTCGTTGCGAGCATGAAGCGACAAAGCCTTGATGATGATTTTCGTTCTAACCTTCACAAAGGTGGCGAAGGCACGGTAATAAAGCTGACTGAAGAAGAGCGAAAAATGGCAATCAAGGCAGCAAAAGCAATGGGACTAAACGTAGCTGGTGTCGATATGATGCGCAGCGAACGTGGCCCGCTTATTCTTGAAGTAAATGCCAGCCCCGGGTTCGGTATCGAAAAGGTGACCGGTCGCGATGTTGCAACGCCGATCATTGAATATATTGAGCGGAACGCAAAGCGTCGTAACAAGAAGGATAAAGTTGGCGCATAGACGCATACTGCTTTTGGTTTTATTCGACAGCCTGATATACTGAAGAGCATGGACGGGCGAACGAAGCGCCATATTGAAAAAACTCATTCTGTCATCAGGTGGCTACTTATTGGCCTGGGGCTTATTATGATAACGATTGCCGGCTGGGCTGTGGCGTACAAAATCATGGACGCCAAGTTGTTTGTTTCCGCCGGCGACGGCGTGTATCGTGTATCGGTGGCACGCACCGAAAGCCAGCAGCAAAAAGGGTTGGCCGGCGTAAAGAGCTTAGCAGCCGACGAAGGTATGCTTTTCGCATTTTCGAAAAACGATTACTGGCCGATATGGATGAAGGGTATGCGAATCCCAATTGACATTATATGGATAAACGAAAAGAAAAGAGTTGTACATATTGAGCGTAACGTACAGCCCGATGCTGCCCCGTATGTTACCTACCTCCCCGACGAACCGGCGAAGTATGTTTTGGAGCTTCCTGCCGGCACGGCGGCACGTGATCGAATTTCGAAAAATACGCTGGTTTTATTTGAAATGAACGAGGAAAGTAAATGATGAATTTAATAGCAATTGCCGTGATAACAGTTGTTATGGCGCTGTTTGTCTATATTTCGAAGCGACGAATCGGCATTCCTATTTTTGCATTGGCAGTCGGGCATTTCTTGGGTGCACTGTGGGTAGAAGAGGTGGTAATGGTGCTGCAGGCACTTGGTATATATATTGTATCGCCACCTTTGATATTGCTCGTTGCTGTTGTGCTGTCACTCGCCCCGGCCTTGCTAGTAGTAGGTAGTGGTGCTACTTATAAAAAACCGAGTAGCCGGCTCGTGAGCGCGATTGTTTTTGGCCTAACGGTAGCTGCTTTTATGGTGACACCATTTGCAGCGTATGGTACTGCACTCGGAGAGGCGAGCGCGGCGTATGACGTGTTGTCGTTGTATTCACCGATTATCATGACGGGCGGAGTGTTACTTGGGCTTGCTGATATTTTACTCACGAAGACCCACAAGCCGCCAAAAGACGACGCAAAACATTGACAAAACACGTAAAAAAATGCTATTCTCATCTGTAGCAAAGCTATGGGACCATAGCTCAGCTGGTTAGAGCACCTGCCTTTTAAGCAGGGTGTCCTGGGTTCAAGCCCCAGTGGTCCCTCCAAGTAAAACGACCTACCTTGTGTAGGTCTTTTTACTTGGCGGTATTTTATACGGACCGTATCTATGACGAGCCATGTGGAGCATTTTACGTTTCATGCTCATCTTTTATCATCATATATGCAATACTTACATATATGATGAACGTGCTACAACGGCGTATACATGCATCATGGCTGTTGATGTTGGCATCGGCAGGTTGTGTTATGGGGGTAATGACGGCACAGTGGAGCGTGCAGTTTATATTCATTTCGGCAGTATGGGCTGTTCTAGGGGTGTTTGTAATTGTATTAAGCTGCGTGCACACACGCCGCTATATGATGGTTTTGGTATTAGTTGGTGGGTGTCTTTTGGGTATGTGGCGAGGTCACGATGTGCAGCAAAAAATGATCACGTATCAACGTCTCGTAGGACGTAGCATCACTCTTCAGGGGAAGGTGGGAGACGATACGGAAACTAACCGCCAAGGACAAACGGTACTGCGTCTCACGGAAGTGCAAATGCATGAAACTATTCTGCCAGGTAAGATCTGGGTAACTGTCGCTAAGGTAGATACGATAAAAAGAAGCGACTATGTAACGATACAGGGCAAGATGTCCGAAGGCTTTGCGAGTTTTGGCGCGGCAATGTATCGGGCAGAACTACTTGCTATTGAGCGACGTGCAGGTGATGATGTTGCAAGGGACGTTCGGGATTCTTTTTCTGTGGGTGTACAGGCCGGTATTCATGAGCCGGCGGTGAGTTTGGGCCTAGGGTTCCTTACTGGTCAGCGTCGAGGTCTGCCTCCAGAGCTGCTAACGACTCTGCAAACTGCTGGGCTGACACATGTTATCGTGGCGAGCGGATATAATCTGACGATCCTTATTCGAATAGCCCGCCGTATATTCGACGGCGTATCGAGATACCTTTCTGTCGCTGTTCCGGGTGCGCTTATCCTCGGATTTATATTAATAACCGGTATGAGCCCGAGTATGTCTCGGGCGGGATTGGTAGCTGGGCTGAGTTTACTGGCATGGTACTACGGCAGGTCGTTTCATCCAGCTGTTCTCTTACTTTTGGTGGCAGCAAGTACACTGCTTATTGATCCGACGTATGGCTGGGGAGATATCGGCTGGTTATTAAGCTTCGCGGCGTTTGCTGGCGTAATGATATTGGCACCGTTGCTGCAGGCGTACTTCTATGGTGAAAAAAAGCCGACACTCTTAGTACAGGTTCTTTTTGAGACGACGTCAGCCTTTATTGTCACATTGCCGATTATTATTGTTTCATTTGGTGTGATGAGTAATGTTGCTATTCTGGCTAATCTCATTGTCGTGCCGTTAATTCCATTCGCGATGCTGGGTGTATTTCTAGTAGGTGTCGTCGGCGTATTTGCCGGCTGGGCAGCCGTCATTATTGGAGCTCCAGTGCAGCGGTTGTTAGATGCAATGATATGGCTGGCGACGTTTGCGGCAAATGTATCATGGGCGCAAACAGAGGTAGTGATGCCGATATGGGGTGTGGGCGTGTATTATGTAATTTTAATATCAACAGGGCTGCTGATATGGAGACGCACCCGATCGTCTTTGCAGTCGTGCAATATTATCACCTAGTCATATCTGATATACTAGTAGCAATATACCTTGCAATTAGTACGGAGAAACAAATGGCTGGACATAATAAATGGTCTAAAATTAAACGCGACAAAGGTGTCAATGACGCCAAACGTGGTGCGGTGTTTACGAAAATTGGCAATCAGATAGCAATTGCTGCTCGTGGCGGCATTGATCCCAATATGAACTCGGCTCTGGCTATGGCTATTGAAAAAGCACGTTCGGCAAACATGCCTAATGCGAATATTCAGCGTGCTCTTGATCGCGCCAGTGACAAGAATGCAGCTGTCCTTGAAGAGATTACCTACGAGGGCTATGGTCCCGGCGGCGTGGGAATTATCATTGAAGTCGCTACCGACAATAGGAATCGCACCTATCCAGAAGTGCGTACGGCTCTCATGAAAAACGGTGGAACTATTGCCGATGCTGGCAGTGTGGTATTCCAATTTACTCGAAAGGGAGTTATCCGCGTGGCCGCATCTGGCGAAGATGCACTACTTGCTATTCTTGATGCAGGGGCAGAGGATGCTGCTGAGGAAGAGGGTGAAATTATTGTGTACACCGAACAGAAGGATTTGGCGGCTGTGCGCACTGCTATTCAAGCCGCGGGACTTGAAGTTAAAGAGGCAGAACTACAGTATATTGGTAATATGCCGGTCGAGGTGGCAGATGTTGAAACAGCTACGAAGCTAATGAAAGTACTTGACGCGCTTGATGATCTTGATGATGTGGTGAATGTCGCGACCAACGCCGATATTACTGCCGAGGTTGAATAGTTTGCATAAATGCACATATGCAAAAGTGCAAAGTTATGAAATTGATTGACATTGTTAAATCATAAGCGTATATCTATTGCTAAGTAAACAATTAACGAGGCAATTTGATGTATGTAAAAGTACTTCTTACAGGTTTGGCGTGTCTCGCCTATATCCAGTTCGTAACTCCAGTACCGCATGTAGCAGCCCTTACTGAAGAAGCACCGCCGGATGTTTTAGTGCCTGTAGCTGATGAGGGTGTCGAACATTCCCAACAGGTAACTACCGTAATGACACGGACTCAGCCTAATGCCGTGCCGGCGAACGATATGGTGACGCCATCACAAGAAACGACTGCTGAACAATTTCAGAAATCTCAACCGATCCCGTCAGTGCAGACTGTTACGAAATCAACCGCGGATCAGGCGCCTTCACTATCGGTGCGTCAGCCGCTACCTGCGCCCGAAGGGCCCGTGTATGTGTCGATGTTTGAGTTTCATCAGACGAAAGGATTTCGTTTTGTTGAGATATGGAATACGAGCAGCGAGCATGTGAAGCTTGATAATATACTGATTACGCTGGAATATTACGATACAGATAGTTCGGATGATGCACTGCCGTATGTATGTCAGTTGCCTTTAACGGGGTATATTGCTCCGAAATCTCACGTGACCTACGCACAACCGGAGTTAGTGACGAGGAGCAATGGAGCTTATCCACTACATGATTGCATCAGTAGCGGTAGGGTGCTAGTGGACGCAACACTGACTGTTAGTGTGCTTGGTCAATTAAATGGTATCGATGAAAAACTATTAATCCCTGCGGTTTCATTTGCCGAGGGTGACCGATATATTCGTAAGACTACTGCTAAAACAGGGGACCTTACCGCTGATTTTACTCGGAAATCTGCCACCACTACCATTGCAGGGGAGCAGCCGCGTACATCTCAGGTGTACTTACCACCAAGCGATCTGCCACTACAGGTAACAGAAATATTTCCGAACCCGCTACTGTGCGC
Source organism: Candidatus Saccharimonadia bacterium (assembly GCA_023257055.1). GTDB lineage: Bacteria > Patescibacteriota > Saccharimonadia > Saccharimonadales > Saccharimonadaceae > JALRDG01. Next base: position 11,573 of record JALRDG010000100.1, read on the forward strand.
TTCGGGAGATCATGACGCACGTTGCTATTCGTACATAAAGGTGGTTAATGTTTCTGATCGACATGTCGACCTTGCCCGCTATCGACTTCGAAATGGCAGCCCGCAAGCAAAGTCTTCGACCTACAATACCTCTACGCTTACGGGGACTGTCTTACCGCATGACTTCACGATTATTACGGTAGATGCGAACGGTGAGTCATTAGCCATTAACGATGACGCTGGCGCGACGTGGTTTGAGGATATGCTTGGTATGGTAACGTATGCGAATACCGACGCACCGTACGAAAAGGCTAGTCTTGCGGCAAATCAGGGGTACGCTTGGGCATATGATCCATCTGACGCGACATGGAAGTGGACTGTGCCATCGCCGGACGTTAAAGAGACGGTCTTTCTGGAGCCTGGGAAAGGTTCGGGAGCTATCGTGGAAGGCTCTACACTAGCTCCGTGCCCTACTGGACAATACCGTGCGATTGAGACGAATCGCTGTCGCATGATTGCCGTCGCCACCTCAGAACAAGCTCCTTGTAAGGATGGACAGTATCGAAGTGAGCAGACAAATCGTTGTCGATCAGTCGCTACATCAAGTGACACGCTACAGGTTTGTAAAGAAGGACAATATCGAAGTGAAGAAACGAATCGTTGTCGATCAATCACAACTGCTGCATCTAACTTACAGCCATGTAGTGAAGACCAATATCGCAGCCCTGAAACGAATCGCTGTCGAAAAATAGCTAGCACGGCAACTAACTTACAGCCATGCAGGGATGGTCAAGAGCGCAACCCAGAGACGAATCGTTGTAGGAAGATGGCGGAAACGGTGATGCCCGATGCAGCATTTGCTGTTCGTCCGCAGGTTCGACCGATGCAGAATCATGGCAAATGGTGGGCGCTAGGAGGTATTTTAACGGTAGCCACCGCCTACGGTGCTTGGCAATTCCGCCATGAAATAGTTTCGTTATTTCGTAAGATTCCTTACGTGCAGCGGTCGAAGCAGTAGCGTATACTTTGTATATGCGATTGTATTTATCCTCCCATGGTCTTGGTGACCATGCGGCGCGCCTCCAAGAGATGGTAGGCGACAATAAGCGAATGCTATTTATTGATAATGCCAAGGACGACTTGACGTTATTTGAGCGTTCGACGCACGTGCAGCAGAAACTGGTTGAATTCCGAGATATGGGATTTGAGCCATTTGAGCTTGATTTGCGTGATTATTTTGGGCGCGAGGAGATTCTCCGCCCAATTGTTGCCGCCGCCGGGCTGGTGTGGGCGTCGGGCGGAAATACGCTCCTTTTGCGACGAGCAATGCAGTATAGCGGCCTTGATACTATTCTTCCTTCGCTGCTCCGTGAGGATGCGCTGGTATATGGCGGATCGAGTGCTGGGGCGATTATTATGACAAAAACGCTACACGGTACAGAAAATGGTGATGACCCGTATACTATTCCAGAGGGGTACGAAGAGGAAATTGTATGGTCGGGATTAGGTATGATTTACCCACAGCTTGTTCCACATTTCCAATCGAGCTTTTTTGCTGAAGAAGCAAAGGCGATGGCCGATTATTTTGCGACGAATGGCTTAACCTACGTGACGCTTCAAGACGGTGAAGTGTATGCCGTTGAAGGTGACGTAGAGGGAAAACTATGAGAATTATTGGGATCGACCCGGGCACTGGCATTTTAGGGTTTGGTGTTATTGACGTCAAGAACGGTAAGACGACGATGGTAACTGCTGGTGTCGTGACGACGCCGGCGCACACGCCACTTGATGTGCGCCTTGAAGATATTTTTGATAGCTTGACGGAAATTATCGCAGAAACGAAGCCGGAGATTATGTCGATCGAAAAACTATTCTTTGCTCGTAACGTCACTACTGCCATGAGTGTATCGCATGCCCGTGGCGTGGCGATGCTGGCTGGCCGCAAGGGCGGGTTGCCGATCGCCGAGTATACGCCGATGCAAATCAAGCAAACATTGACCGGTTATGGCAAGGCAGACAAGAAGCAGGTGCAAGAGATGGTTCGTATGCAGCTTGGCCTCAAGACTATCCCGAAGCCCGATGACGCCGCCGATGCACTCGCAACTGCCATTACGTATGCCATGATGAGCCGGGGTAGTGGAGATTAAATCATGAACGGAGTATACTAATAGAGATGAGACAAGGTGTATACACGAAGAAAGTTTCGAAGATTGAACTTGTTCGCCGTGGCGTTAAACGCCGCTGGCACAATTTCCGTCGGCTAAGTAAAAAGAAGCAGGCGCTAATTGTGTTAGGTCCAATTGCAGCCATTATGGTGCTGATTCCAATTGGAACTTATGTGTATTATGCTAACGACATTTCTGATCCTGAGCGCCTGATGAATCGTAGTAACACCGGCGTTGTTCTTAAAGACCGCAAGGGTGAGACATTCTACAGTACCGGTAAGGCAGAGCATCGCGATATGGTTCCGCTGAGTGATATTGCCGATGTGACAGAAGACGCGCTCATTGCTAGCGAAGATAAGAACTTCTATGACCATTCAGGCTTCTCTGTTCTTGATATTGGCAAGGCGGTAGTGCGGAACGTGTTAAATCGTGATGCGACGGCCTATGGTGGGTCGACGTTGACGCAGCAGCTCGCGAAAAATACGTTACTTTCTAGTAACCAGACCTTCCTGCGGAAGTACCAGGAGCTCGTCGTATCGATTGCAATTGAAAATCGATACAGTAAAGATGAAATTCTGACTATGTATCTTAACTCAGTTTATTATGGCAATGATTCTTTTGGTATTGAAGATGCCGCGAAAAACTATTTTGACAAGCATCCTCGTGATTTAACTCTTGCAGAGAGCTCGGTACTTATTGGCGTGCTACCTGCCCCTACGGCATACTCTCCAGTTTCGGGCGACCCTGAGCTGACGAAGCGCCAGCAAAACACGGTGCTGTCGCGCATGATTGAAAATGACATGATTACTGATGACGAGAAGCAAGCTGCATTAGGTGAGCAGCTGACGTTCGGCGTCGCGCAAACAAAGATCAGCCAGGACGCACCGCACTTCACTGAAATGGTAATTGCCGAATTGTATGACAAATACGGCGAAGAGCGCGTAAAGCGTTCTGGATACCAAGTAAATACCAGCCTCGATCTTAGTCTGCAGCGTGCGGCTAATGATTCAGTTGCACGACAGATGAATTATATTCGCGGGCAGGGTGGTTCGAATGCCGGATTGATAGCTATCGATCCTAAGAGTGGTGAAATTCTTGCACTTGTCGGTAGCTCGGACTACGCCAATGAAGAGTGGGGAGCGGTCAATATGGCGACGACAAAGCGTCAGCCTGGCTCAACATTCAAATCGATTTACTACGCCGATGCGCTAGCGAAAGGTGTCATTACGCCAGCGACAATATTTGAAGATAAGGCGATCAATATCAACGGGTACTCACCGCGCAATGCTACTCGTCAGTACTACGGGAATGTATCGGTGCGCAGCGCACTGTCGCGTTCGCTTAATATTCCTTCTGTGCTAATTATGCAAAAGCATGGTATTGCGCAGTCGATCGCTGCGGCGAAACGTATGGGAATTACAACGCTTAGTGATACGGCTGATTATGGATTGTCGCTTGCAATTGGCTCAGCCGAGGTGCCACTGATTGAAATGACCAATGCGTATGCTGCCTTTGGTAACGCCGGTACTCAGAACGATACAACGACTCTTCATTCTATTGCCAACAAGTTTAATCGAACAATTTACACGAATGAAGCAGAAGGTAAAGAAGTAATTTCACCACAAGGTGCCTACCTTATTTCGGATATACTTTCGGATAACGATGCCCGTGCTCCAATGTTTGGCAATGCATTGACAATTTCCGGCAAGGACGTAGCCGTTAAGACCGGTACGACCGATGATTCTCGTGATGCATGGACAATAGGCTACACACCTAATGTGGCGGTTGGCGTTTGGGTTGGTAATAACAATAACGAAATTATGTACAGCGGTGGGTCCGACATGGCGGCGCCAATTTGGCGGAATGTTATCCGTACGGCAATCGGCAATGATACGCCAACGTTTACGCGCCCAAATGGCATTGCCGAGCAGCTAGTGTGTGCGGATGGGCGCCGAGCAACCAGACAGGGTGTCGGTGTGCGAACGGAAGTCTTCTTGTCTTCGGCGCTGCCACAGGGTAACTGTACGCCTGCACAAGTGCAGCGCGAAGAGGTAAAGCAGCCTGAGCCGGAGCCAGAAGTCGAGGAAGAAGAAGTTGAAATCGAAGAGGAGCCAGAAGTCGAAGAAGAGCCGACACAGCCAATAACTCCACCATCGAGCGGGACTGGTAGCGGAACAGGTTCGGGATCGACGGGTGGTTCAAGCACTGGCGGAAATAATACGGGCGGCGGCACTTCGGGTGGTGGCACATCGGGGTCAGGTGGTATTACTACGACACCTCAAGGTACCCTGCGTCCGCCTAGCAGCAACCAGAATTCATCTGATTCGGAACAATAAGGAGTGTTTATATGATTGCGCATGTCGTGGGTGTTATTGCTGAAAAATTTAATGGGTCGGTGATTGTCGATGTCCACGGGGTTGGCTACGAAGTAAGCGTAGCTACCGGTGATTTTGATGTCGTCACGCTCGGCGAAGAAGTGAAATTCTATACGTACCACCATATCCGGGAGCAGTCACAGGAGTTGTTTGGATTTTCGAGTCTGGCGGCAAAGAAATTATTCGAGATGCTCATAACAGTGCAAGGTGTCGGACCAAAGGCGGCGCTTGCCATCCTAAGTCTTGGCGAAGCCGAGACGGTTCGCAATGCGATTGCCAATAGTGATAGTACATACATTACAAAAGCGAGCGGTGTTGGCAAGAAGACGGCTGAACGAGTGGTCGTCGATCTATCTGATAAGGTTGGCATGCCAATCGTGTACAGGCAGACTGGCGGCGATGTGCAGGTAGAGTTGCCTGTCAATGACGAAGCACTAGAGGCGCTTATGGCACTTGGATACAATTTGAACGATGCAACTAAGGCGCTACAAAGTGTACCATCAGACCTGCCGACGGCGCAGCGCGTCACAATGGCCCTAAAGGGATAAATCGTTTTATTGCCACTCCGCAACTAAGTGTTGAAACTGATCATACCAGGCGCCTCCTGCGGTCTCCGCCGAGATTCGCGAAGTAAATGATATAATAGAAACAGTTTATGGCAATTGAGCGAATCGTTGATACCAGTTCTCATGAAGAAGATAATGATGAACTGCAAATAGAGGTAACGCTGCGTCCGCAGCTTTTTTCAGAATACGTCGGGCAAGAACGTCTGAAACGTAACTTAAAACTCGCAATTGATGCAGCGAAGAAGCGTGACGAGCCGATTGATCATGTTCTACTATACGGCCCTCCGGGGTTAGGTAAGACCACGATGGCGACGGTTATTGCAAATGAAATGGGGAAGAGTATTCGCGTGACAGCTGGGCCGGCGATTGAACGAGCAGGTGATTTGGCGAGCATTCTGACGAACCTAGCCGATGGCGACATTTTGTTTATTGATGAAATTCATCGCTTGAGCCGTGCCGTTGAAGAAGTGCTGTACTCGGCAATGGAGGACTTTAAGCTCGATATTGTTATTGGTAAAGGCCCGGCTGCGCGAAGTGTGCGATTGGATCTACCAAAGTTTACGGTTATTGGCGCTACGACCCGTACTGGCGCTTTAGCGGCACCACTGCGCGACCGATTTGGTCATATCCACCGACTGGAATTCTATACTCCGCAGGAAATCGAGAAAATCATTCACCGAGCGGCAACAATCTTGGAGCGTGAAATTCACCCCGAGGCACTGCGATCGCTTTCAACGCGAGCTCGCCTAACGCCTCGTATCGCAAACCGCCTCTTAAAGCGCGTTCGTGACTATGCTGATGTAAATGGCGATGGTATTATCGACCACGTAACAACAGGCCATGCACTTGAGCTGCTGGAAATCGACGAATTAGGGCTTGATCCGGCGGATCGGAATTTGCTTGAAAGTATCATAGATAATTATGGAAATAACCCAGTAGGATTGACGACAATCGCCGCACTTACGGGAGACGAAGCGACGACAATCGAAGATTTTTATGAGCCATATCTTCTGCAGCTTGGTTTTATCGAGCGAACACCGCGTGGGCGGCGCGTTACGATGAAAGCCTATCGTCATCTGGGGCGAGCCACGCCTGAGATCGAATAATGGCGTAAAAAATGCTATACTTATGACGTATGAAAGATACTTCGCACGAATCAAATCCTCCTAAGCCTGTCGCATATGATACACAGGGTCGTCCGCTCTACCTCCACCCACCGACACAGGAAACAGGCAGGGATACGCTTGTTGCTCGGACGGATTCGCATGTTTCGAGCACCGAGAGTGAACATGCGGGTCATAATTTCGACCCACGTCTTCGGTCTCAGTATGCAAATGAGCCGTCCATCGTGCATGCAAAGCGCGACATAGAGCCAGAGCCATTCGAAATTAGTGAAGAGGTCCGAAAAAAACACGAAGAATCCAAAAAGAAGTATCCATTTCTTAACTTGAGTGAAGGTGAGTATGTCATTGTAAATATTCACCGGCATCCGATAGGACTGCTGGCACCTGTCGCCGTAACAGGGTTTATTCTTATACTATTGCTCGCTATATTAATTGCCTATCCGGCAAGTGGCGGGCCGCTTGGTATTGCCTTTAGTGCTATTATTCTACCGATACTTTGCCTCATGATTTTGGTTGCAATTGGCGGATATATAACTATTTGGATTTATCTACAAAATCAATTCTTCATGACTAATGAGAGTGTTATTCAAGAGATTCAGAACGGATTGTTTTCACGGCATGAGCAGACCGTTAGTCTTGGTAGTATTGAGGACGTGAGCTTTATAAAGCACGGCGTGCTGGAGTCTATGTTTGACTTTGGTATGATCCGCCTCAGTACGGAGGGTGATGAAACAACCTATCGATTTAGTTATGTGTCGCATCCTAAAAAGCAGACGGCAATTCTTAATAACGCTGTTGAGGCATTTAAGAATGGTCGCCCTGTAACAGAGAAAGTCGTGCAGTAGCGCGCAAGTAGTTACTACTTACTTGTCTTTACGTAGTCGGATTCGTTTTCAAGATTTGCCCGTAAGCTGTAGCGTTGACATTTGCCATCGAGACATTCGGCTGGCTCGTAGCGATAGGTTGATTCATTGTCGCCAATTTTGACGCCAAAAGGGTCGGTTAGGAGTTCTGGGTCTACTGACCGTAGGGTATCGTTGCTAATTGTTTCAGGATAGTAGCCATTCTCTTTATGGAAAACTTCCTCAAGGCCATAGTACATACTATTGATGGCTGTTTTTTGTTGATCGTCGCGAGCGGCAACGCGTAAATTATTGAACTGCCAGGCGACCAGGATGCCGGCAATCATGAGAAAGGCAATCGAAATGATAAG
>JALRDG010000078.1 GCA_023257055.1 Candidatus Saccharimonadia bacterium
GCGCGCTCGTACGTCTCAGCATTCACACTTCTTCGACATGATGGAGATATCCCTGGCGGCGTATATTGCCTAGGTGATCCAGCAGCTTATTCCGCCGGGACCTGCACAATGATGGGTGCAAACGGTGTCGTCGATACGGCAGTAAATCAAAAGCTTGCCGCAGTTGGTGCGTCAGCAAATGCACGAATGAATCCAGCATGGCACAGCGGACAAATGATGTATCACGGCAACTGGTTCAGTCAAAACAAGCAGGTTCTTATTTATGCCGTCTCGCCAGTGCAAACATGCGGACTTACTAATGTATTGAGTACTCCTTACGATAACATGACCGTTACCGGCGCAGCATTCACCTCACGACCGTCCAGTAACGAACATACACTCTGTTTTATTTCACTCAACTAGTTTGGTATACTTAAAATAGTTATGGCTAAAAAACAAACAGGCTTCACTATCGTCGAACTGCTCATTGTCATCGTCGTGATTGGCATTTTGGCAGCTATATCTATAGTTGCTTTTAATGGTATTCAGGAGCGAGCGAAGGTACAGCAAGCAAACAGTGAACTTAATACATTCCTCAAAGCTATAAATATGGCACGTATCAATCGGGACACGCATCTTTATGGCATTACCGGCTCGAACTGTACGCGCTGCGGAGACCAGACACGATACAATACCTCGATCGATAACCTTGCTGCTGCGAGCAATATGAATTTAAACTCAATTAAAGACGGCAACCCATGGGGAGATCGCTATTCGCTCGATGAAAACCAAGGAGAAACAGGCACTTGCTCTGTCGATACCTTAAATGTCGGTACATCCGGCAAGACCGGCATTATATCGACCGTAATTGCACCGTACGGCTGCTAGAAAAACTCTTACCAATACACTCGGTAAAATATTAGTCCGGCGTATACTGATCGGTAGGTGGTATACTACATAACAGATATGCCTAGTAAGAATACGAAATTCTACAGCTTAATCCTCATCCTTGCCGATATTGTCGTGCTATTGGCGGCGTTCGGCCTGGCATACATCTTGCGTGTACAGTACGACCCGCGCCCTTTATTGGCCAATGTGTACGCCTGGGAATATTTCCGCGCCTTCCTCCTCATTACACCAATCTGGATTATCGTCTTCGCCACGCTTGGCCTGTATCGCGCCAGTACATACAATCGACGACTCGTAGAGTGGTCAAAGGTTGCACTTGGTGTGTTCATCGGTATCCTGCTCGTCATTGGGTGGGAATACATCAGCGATGATCGCCTCTTCCCAGCCCGTCTTGCTGCCGCCTACGCACTTGTTGGCGCATTCGTACTAGTCGTTATTGAACGTGAGCTCCTACGCACCTTCCGCAGCCTACTATTCCGTTTTGGGTACGGAATCAGCCGAGTACTTATTATTGGCAACAGCGCCGCCACGCGAGATATCGCCGAAAGCCTTGCTAACACGAAACTCAGTGGATACGAAATCGTTGCGATAGCCGGCCCGAAAAAAGCCGTACCCGATGGGCTCGGCATACACCATTTCCGCTCCGTTGAAAAAGCCCTGACAGAAATTACACACCTTGGCGTTACGACGATCATTCAAACTGACCTCTACGATTCAGATGATCGTAATCAACAGATTTTGAACGCTGCCCAGATAAATCATATTCATTACAACTTTATCCCTGGTGAAGCCGAGTTCTATGCTGGCAAGAATACGATTGACGTATTTCTTGGTTACCCGATGATTTCCGTCAGTCAGACGCCGCTTATCGGCTGGGGCGCAATCGTTAAGCAAGTGTTTGATTTTGTTGTGGCAACCCTGCTGGTCATTATCCTATCTCCACTATTTCTACTCCTCATTACCATGCAGAAGATTTTCAATCCCGGTCCGGCATTTTACGTATCAAAACGCCTGAGTCAGTTCTCAAAACCTGTCAATCTGATTAAATTCCGTAGCATGGGCGCACAATATGGCAAGAAAGACGCGGAAGAAGAATTTAAAGAAATGGGTCGGCACGATCTCGCCGCCGAATACCGAAAACACCGTAAAGTTGCCAATGACCCGCGCATCACTCGCTTCGGGCACTTTCTCCGCATTACCTCATTAGATGAGCTGCCGCAGCTATTCAACGTCGTTCGCGGCGACTTAAGCCTCGTCGGGCCACGGCCAATCCTCCCGCAAGAAGTAAAATTTAACCCAACTCGTGCTGCCTTGCTCCATAGCGTCAAATCTGGTGTTACTGGGCTCTGGCAGGTATCCGGTCGGTCAAACCTTAGTTTTGAAGAGCGAATTGAACTCGAACTGTTTTATGCTCGCAACTGGAGCTTTTGGCTGGATATTAAAATCCTTTTCAAAACCATCGCTGTCGTCTTCCGTAAACAAGGGGCAAAATAATGGCGCGACCTTCGCCAAAAATTGCCATAGTTGCCGATTGGCTAACGAACATGGGCGGTGCCGAAGATGTCGTTTTAGCACTCACCGAGACCTTCCCGGGTGCCCCGGTCTATACGTCAGTGTACACTCCAGAAAAAATGCCCGCCTTTAAAAACATCGACGTTCGCACAACCAGTTTGCAACATCTTCCTGGGCCGATCCGTTCACTGCACAAATTCTTTCCGATGTTACGCGTCAAAGCATTCCGCAAGCTTGATTTATCGGAGTTTGATATTATCATCTCCAGTTCCAGTGCCGAAGCTAAGCAAATCGTCAAAACCCGCCCTGACCAAATGCACATTTGCTACTGCCATACACCGATCCGCTACTATTGGAGCCATTACAAAGAATATAAAAAAGATCCCGGCTTTGGGAAACTGAACTGGCTCGTGCGACTTGCGATGCCACTACTTGTTCCACCGCTCAAAAAAGCCGACTACGCGGCGGCGCAAGATGTCGATATCTTTATTGCTAATTCTACTGAAGTTCAAAAACGTATTAAAGCCTACTATCATAAGCCTTCAATAGTCATCCACCCAGCAGTTGACACTGATCGATTTACGCCAGCTCGAAAGAGAGACGCCTACTACGTAGCACTTGGCCGTCAAGTTCCCTATAAGCGCATTGATTTAGCAGTAAAAGCCGCAACGAAGCTCAATATCCCCCTGAAGGTGTACGGCAATGGTAGTGAACATGAACGGCTCGTTAAGCTAGCTGGACCGACTGTCGAATTTTACACCGATCGGTTTGGCGATGCATCTGATCAGGCAGTTACTGATGCATTAAATCACGCCAAGGGCTATATATTTCCAGCCGAAGAAGATTTTGGCATCGTGCAAGTTCAGGCGTTGGCCGCTGGCACTCCAGTAATTGGCTTTGGCAAGGGTGGGACGCTCGATATCGTCCAGGACGGCGAGAGCGGCATACTGTTCCACGAACAATCAGTTGACGCTGTCATTGCGGCAATTCAACAAGCCGAAGCGACTACCTTCTTACCAGGCACCCTCCGCCGCAAAGCTAAGCGCTTCGATAAGTCATTATTTATTACCAAGATACGTAAGGTCACCTATGATAACTGGAATACTCGGCTAATCAAATAATTCCCGTAAAAAGCAAAAAGCACCCCGGTATCAAGCGACACCGGGGTGCTTTTTGCTTGAATCAGGATGCCTTAGTAGCAGGCTTCGTATCACTCCTCATACCCATGGACTGGATGACATTGACGACACCCAAGAGCACTGCAAGCAGCGCCCCCTGCCAGAACCCGAGAGCCGTAATCGCGCACAGCAGAACAAACAGCTCCGGAATATCCATCCAGAACATCTTACTGCAGTGGCTTGGAGTCTGCGGCTTGACGATGCAAAGGACCAGCAAGCCCGTCACCAGGATTTGGATGATCTGATTGGGGATTACGAGACTGGTCACCCACAACATACCGAGGTACAGAAGTGGGACAAGTAGCGTGCCCAGCACCAGCTCGCCGACGTTCGTCGTCACGTCCAAATCATACCGGTCAAATGTCAGCAGTTCGGCCAGAACGCCAGTCGCACCGGTAATCACGAACAGCAGCAACAGGTAGTCGACGAAGTTCCAGCCGCTCAATGCAAAGCCACCGTTCGGCTGCAGCCACTGCAGGACGTCCGTCAGTCGCTGATCAAACAGCACTAGGCCGATGATCAGCATCGCCACAGAACACACCAGTGTGTACAGATTCTTCTGACCGAGCGACTTCTTCTTGTGGACCGCAAACAACGCCATATTGAACGCGAAGTGCAACAGAATGGCCGCAAACAGCCCATACTTGGTGAAAGTGATCGCAAAGAACATGCCGGCAACGAATTGTGGCATCACACGCAGTAGCTGCCGATCACTCTTCGATTCGAAGTTGTAAATATGCGCATAGGCAAACAACACATTCGAAACTACGAACAACACGTAGTAAGCGACGACGCCATCAAAGATGTACGTCAGCGCACCGAGGAACAGCCATCTGGTAGCCAGCTCTTCGATCGCTACCACCACCAAAATGACGGCGAATAGGCTCTTTTTTCCGGACTTAAATAGCTTATCCAGCGAGTGACCGGTGTGCGTACCAAAAAGAATCAGCAACAGGATTCCGGTCAGAATCACAGCAGGCAGCATGATTGTCAGCGTAGCAACGATAAACAGCAGCGTCGACAGGTCGAACACCTGTGCGCCGTCCAATCCTTGCGGCCGACCACCAAAAAAGTCGCCAATAGCCGAGAAGACCGGCCCATAGCCGTCCGTCATGACCGTCGTCAGAATCAGCAGAAGCCAAATTCCAAGTCCGGTCACAAGGCCGAGTGCCGATACTTCCGCCTTAGAGCTTGCCGCCACTCCTTGAGTAGCTTTAACATCGTGTGACATTACTAGCCTTTCGAGTAGAAGGTAGAGGATGTAAAAGTGCTAGGTGTATTTTATCATATTGTGTCTATAATTGCAAGTACATAAAATATACGGCTGCGGGGCAACCGTATATTTTTACATCTAGTCCACCGCTCTACGCTTGCAGCTTTTTCGCGACTTCGCCAGTGCGATGAGATACGTCTTTACGAGCAACCAGAATACCATGTGGTGTATTTACGACCACCACATTATCTAGTCCAATTACTGCAACCGGCTTGTCTTCTTCGTTACGAACAAAAACATTTTCGGCATCTAATGGGTGAATATTCTCGCCATGGTAATAATTCCCCTGCTCATCTTGTTCAACAGCATCGTGTAGGTCTTTAAACGACCCAACATCCATCCAGTCGAACCCTGCCGAGACAACAGCTAGGCGACGTGCTTTCTCGATGAGTGCAATGTCAATAACCTGATTATCCAGCGCAAGATACGCATTATTGTACTCTTCGCTCGAATGTTCGGCTACGGACTGCAAGCGATCGAAGTTTGCTTTTAAATCTGGCGCACTTGCCGTCATCTCGTCAATGAATGTCCGTACGGATCCAACGAAATATCCACAGTTCCACAGATAGTTACCAGACTGTACATATTCAGAAGCCGTTTCGTAATCAGGCTTCTCCTTAAATGATTCGACATTATACACACCACTGTCTTCGTCAATAATGCCGTCACGTTGAATATAGCCAAAACCGGTAGCTGGGAACGTCGGCTCAATGCCAATTAATGTAATTTCTTTATTCTCACTCGAAACGCGGCCAGCGATATGGAACGAGCGCGTAAAACCAGCAATGTCGCGAACATGATGATCGGAATGAATAAAGGCGACCGGTTCGTCATGGTCGTGTCGGCGAGCAATCGCATCAAGCGCAAAGATAATACAGTGCGCCGTACCGCGACGACCTGGCTCAATCATAAAGTGGTCATCCGGTAGATCCGACAGCTGCTCACGGACATGATGCGCATGGCTTGCTTCGGTAACGACATAGACCGTATCGCCAATTCTTTTGGCTCGGTCAACCGTCTGTTGAAGCATTGTCCGCTTGCCCGTTAAATTTAGTAGGTGTTTCGGAAACTCGGGCGTAGAGAGCGGCCACAGGCGTGTACCAGACCCTCCCGCAATAATGACAGTAATCATATATCTAGTATACGCTAAAGGTATTTTTTGTGGTGTTGTATACTAATAGTATGACTAAAATGCTTATCACCGGTGGCGCAGGGTTTATTGGGGGAAACTTTGTGCATTATACTCGCAAACACTACCCCAACTACCAACTTACCGTAATTGACAAACTAACCTACGCCGGCAATACGCGCACGCTCGAGCCAGTCATGGATAAAATTGAGTTCGTTCAAGGCGATATTTGTGACCGTGAACTTATAGATAAACTTGTTAGTGAAACAGATATCGTCGTCCACTTTGCTGCTGAAAGCCATAATGACAACTCGCTTCGTAACCCGTGGCCATTCGTCGAAACAAACATTATTGGCACCTACACTATCCTTGAGGCTGTCCGAAAATACAATAAGCGCCTACACCATATTTCTACCGATGAAGTATTTGGTGACCTAGAGCTCGACGATCCTAACCGCTTTACCGAAACAACCTCCTATAATCCATCGAGCCCTTACTCGTCTACCAAGGCTGGATCAGATCATCTCGTTCGTGCCTGGGTACGTAGCTTTGGCATCCAAGCAACAATATCAAACTGCTCTAACAACTATGGCCCTTACCAACATATCGAAAAGTTTATTCCACGCCAGATAACCAACATTCTTAGCGACATTAAGCCAAAGCTATATGGCACAGGAGAGCAAGTACGCGACTGGATCCATGTCGATGATCATAATTCTGCCGTACACCTTATTCTTGAAAAAGGTGTTATTGGTGATACTTACATCATTGGCGCTGATAACGATCACGTTAATAACAAGCAGGTCATTGAAATGATTTGCGAACTCATGGGCAAAGGAAAAGATTTTTACGAGCACGTAAATGATCGCCCTGGTCATGACATGCGCTACGCAATGAACTCTAGTAAACTGCGCAATGAACTCGGCTGGCAACCACAGTATACCGATAATGACGGTATGAAAAACGGCCTACTTGCGACCATCGACTGGTACACCAACAACCGTGATTGGTGGCAGGCTGAAAAGATGGCCGTAGAAAAAAAGTACGCCGAGCAAGGGCAGTAAAAATGGAAAAAGATACCCCTATTGAATTTTCAAAAGAGTTAAAAGCCGAATCTACGCCTATTGAAGGGCTGACGGTATACGACCTTACTGTTCATGGCGACAATCGTGGCTGGTTCAAAGAAAATTGGCAACGCGACAAAATGACTGCCATTGGCCTGCCTGATTTTGGACCAGTACAAAACAACGTCTCGTTCAATGCCGAAAAAGGCGTAACACGCGGCCTGCATGCTGAACCGTGGGACAAATACGTGTCGATTGGGACTGGTCGCGTTTTTGGTGCATGGTGTGACCTTCGCGAAGGCAGTCCAACATACGGACAATCATTTTCTATAGAACTTGATCCGTCAAAGGCAATATTCGTTCCTCGTGGTGTTGCTAATGGGTTCCAAGCGCTAGATGACGGCACGGTATATATGTACCTTGTAAATGACCACTGGTCGCCAAATGGTGAATATTCATTCGTTAACCTAGCAGACCCAGCACTTGGCATTGATTGGCCAATTTCACTTGAGACAGCCGAATTATCCGACAAAGATAGAAATCATCCTATTCTGGCCAATGCAACCCCTATCAAACCAAAAAAAGTCTTGATTACTGGCGCGAACGGACAACTTGGTCGCGCCTTGCAGGCCGTATTCCCTGGCGCCGAATGCGTTGATCGTGATTCACTCGACATCAGTAGCGAGTCGGTTATTACTGCTCGACGCTGGCGTGATTACAGTGTAATTCTTAATGCAGCCGCCTACACCGCAGTCGATCAGGCCGAAACACCCGAAGGCAAAAAAGCTGCCTGGCAAGCAAATGCACACGCCGTTGCGAATCTTGCTAAAATTGCCATAGAAAACAACTTAACTCTTGTACATATTTCCAGCGATTACGTATTCGACGGAACAGAAGAAATTCACGCCGAAAACGAAACATTTAGTCCGCTTAGCGTATATGGCCAGACTAAAGCCGCCGGCGATATTGCAGCAGCTCTGACACCTCGCCACTATATCTTACGTACTAGCTGGGTAATCGGCGACGGCAATAATTTCGTTAAAACAATGCAATCGCTTGCCGAGCGCGGTATTCAGCCCAGCGTCGTCGACGATCAAATCGGCCGCCTGACATTCACCGAAGATTTAGCAAATGGTATCCGACACCTTGTAAAAGCAGATGCTCCGTACGGCACGTATAACCTAACGAACAGTGGAAGTCCGGCTAGCTGGGCGACTATCGCCAAAGAAATCTACCAGCTTTCAGACAAATCAAGCGACGACGTTACCCCTGTTACCACAGAAGAATATTACCGAGGAAAAGAAGGCATCGCGCCAAGACCTTTACAAAGTACCTTAAATATTGATAAAATACAAAACGCAGGATTTACCCCGCGAGATTGGCATGACGCCCTTCGCGAGTACCTTTTAAGCAAAAAAGAATCGTAGAAAAGAGGAGAACCATGAAAGGTATCATTTTAGCGGGTGGATCTGGTAGTCGACTATGGCCCATCACCAAGGCAATCAGCAAGCAGCTCATGCCAATCCACGACAAACCGATGATTTACTATCCGCTTACGACGCTAATGTCCGCTGGCATCCGTGACATTCTAATCATCACGACACCCGAAGACCGTGCGCAGTTCGAACGACTGCTTGGCAATGGTTCGCAATGGGGAATTTCATTAAGCTATGCCGTTCAGCCATCTCCAGATGGATTAGCACAGGCGTTCATCATCGGCGAGGATTTTATCGGTGAAGATAAAGTTGCACTTGTGCTTGGCGACAACATCTTCCATGGTACCGATTTAAGCGCTTCACTGAAGCAGTGTAACGACCCAGACGGTGGTATTGTCTTTGCCTACGAAGTTTCCGACCCAGAGCGCTATGGCGTTGTTGAGTTTAATGATCAGATGCAGGCAGTTTCGATTGAAGAGAAGCCAGCCGACCCCAAGTCGAACTACGCTGTTGTGGGTCTCTACTTCTACGATAACGATGTCGTTAATATTGCCAAAAACGTCCAGCCAAGTGAACGAGGTGAACTTGAAATTACGTCCGTAAATGCCGAGTATCTTCGCCGCGGCAAACTGTCTGTTACCACTCTTCAAGAGGGTGACGCCTGGCTTGACACCGGTACAATCGATTCCATGGGAGATGCCGCGGACTATGTTCGTGCACTCCAGAAGCGTACAGGGCTCATCATCGGCAGCCCTGAAGCCATCGCTTACCGTGAAGGCTTCATTGACTACGATCAGCTACAATCGCTCGCCGAATCACTCGTCAAATCTGGATACGGCGGCTACTTGCAACGAATCAAGCAAAAATAAGCACTCCTGCGCACTACTGGCGGGGTGACTCAAGTGAGTCATCCCGCCTTTTGCTATACTTAATATAAAGCAAAGCAAGGAGAAGAATTTGCAAAAACAGATCACTATTCTAGGTGCTGGATATGTCGGATTAACCACTGCTGCATTGTTGGCGCAGTGTGGCTATATTGTATATATCATCGAGCCAAATGATAAGCGATTGGCGAGCATCCGTAATGGAAGATCCTTCTTTTATGAAGCTGGTATCAACACCCTTATCCAAGCAGGTCTTGATTCGTATAACTTACGCCCAACAAATTCATACGAAGAAGCGATTCCAGGTAGTCATATTGTATTTTCATGCGTTGGCACACCAGACAGCCCTGATGGCAGCTCAAACCTTACTTATGTTTTTACTGCCGCCAAAGAAGCAGCAAAGCATATGCCAGAAGATACTATCTATGTTCAGAAAAGCACTGTTCCAGTTGGAACCGGCCGTAAACTAACAGAGTTATTTTCACAATTAGTACCGACCGCTAGTTACATTTCAAGTCCAGAATTCTTACGTGAAGGCACGGCAATTCAAGACACATTATTCCCGGATCGAGTTGTCGCCGGCGGTGACAATAATGAAGCCATCGAAGAGGTTTTAACTATATACCGAAAACTCGAAAAACATAGCAGCACTATTGCCCATCTTTGCGGTACATCCACGCAAAACACTTCTCCTCTATATATCGCCACCAGTCTCAATAGTGCCGAACTCATAAAAGTAACTGCCAATGCGTTTTTAGCTTTAAAGATATCCTTTGCAAACTCCATTGCCAAACTTGCCGACACTGTCGATGCTGACATCGTCGAAGTAATGGATGCCGTTGGCGCTGACCCCCGGATTGGTCGCGCCTTCCTGAATGCCGGCCGCGGCTATGGTGGCGGTTGCTTCCCTAAGGATGTTAGCGGATTAATCG
>JALRDG010000030.1 GCA_023257055.1 Candidatus Saccharimonadia bacterium
GTCAGGAAATTTGAGAGGATCTACCCCTAGTACGAGAGGACCGGGGCGGACGAACCTCTGGTGTATCGATTGTGGCCACCTGCTGCATTGTCGAGTAGCTATGTTCGGAATAGATAAGCGCTGAAAGCATATTAAGCGCGAAACTGACCTCAAGATTAGATTTCCCTATGAGGACCCTGATAGACGATCAGGTTGATAGGCGCAAGGTGGAAGTGCAGTAATGTATGGAGCTGAAGCGTACTAATAGTCCCATCGCCTTTTTATGTCCTTGTCACTGCTGCTTGTGCTTGCACAAGCGAAAGTGATGAGGTAGACTTAACTAGTAATTGGTGTATAGCACACCAAACGTTGATCTTTAATGATTTACATCACACCGAGTCCATAGTTTTGGACATCGAAGCAAGGCTTTTCCCAGGTTGACCTGAGCGTAACCTCTGAGGAGCAAAGCCTTACTTCGGTGCCCATGGCGCTGGGGAGACACCTGTACCCATTCCGAACACAGAAGTTAAGCCCAGCAGCGGCGATTATACTGCCACAAGTGGGAAACTAGCACGGTGCCGAATTATACAAACAACCCTCCGAATAGGAGGGTTTTTGTTTTATGGGTCTGATTGGAGGGTTGTGATGTTGTTATCTATAGAAATATAGTATATAGTATATTTAGCTCCATCAACTGAAGATAGTCTTCATGAAAGGACGCACATTATGGAAAATGTGACAGTTGCGGTTGCCATAGCTATTATTGGCATCAGCCTCATTGCAGTATTGGCCTTTTTGATACGTCGAGAAAACAAAGCGACGGAACGTAGGCGTGCTGCAGCCTATAAGGAGCTCAATGGTATTACAGACGATTTGGCGCGGTCGTTGAGACGTTCGGCGAACAATAAATCGCCTAGCTATAGTCGCTCGAAATCAGAACTTGACCGCATTGATCCAGAATAATGACAAGCTCGTTACTCTCTGACTGACATTTTCCCATTCTACTTACACCAGCAGGCTCCTCACTACGGAGCCTGCTGGTAATTTTGTTTGAAGTAAGATTATCAGTTTTTTGCAGCTGTGGATGTGATGGCGCTACTAAAAAATGGTACTGCTTGTCAGATGCGTGTTTTTGTCGTTAAATATGAGGGTACGACGTACATTCATAGAGAGGCGTAGCCGTGAACAAGCTCACGAGCAAGCAGATGTTTGAGCTACAAAGAATAGCTCGTAATAAGAAAATGCCTTTGCATAAAAAAGTGGTTGCCTGCCTTATGGTAGTATTTCCTTCTGCCTATCAGATCATGCCGCTTGATGCGATCCCAGATGTTCTACCGGGCGGCACGATTGACGACTGGGTACCCTGGCTTGCAGTGTCAGTCGTCATGGTCGTCAAGATGGTCCAGGCATATCGAAATCGGGCAGAATTTGCCGAAGAGAGGATTCAAGCTGGCGCCTATGAGGAGATGCTCGAGGAGGCGAACCGTCGCCTTGAAGCGCTTGGCGCAGCACCGGTCATTGATTGAACTGGATTGGCGTTTGACCGGAGCGAGCATTGTTTCGCTCCGGTCAGCCCTGTCGTCGTACTATGCCCACTTCAAAGAGGTGGGTATTTTTCATATCATGTACCAGAGGTGTAGAATACTGTATAGTAAAAGCATATGGTAAAAAAAGTTCTTTTGTTGTGCTTGCTGCTTGGAGCAGTGGTGACTTCACAGCTGGCGCAGGCGCAGCAGCATTCCGAGGAGAAGGCGGTATCTTTAACTGATGAACTAATTGCGATTACTCCGCCGCCGCTACCGGGCTATCAGGATACTACCGCCCATCAGACATATCGCGGTACAAAAACCATCCGCTACGATGTTACGACACGAGGTATGATTACGGCTGATATGGAAGAGTTTTCTCGTCTTGCTCATGAAACGCTGAATGATTCTCGCGGCTGGTCACGAATGGGCCTTACATTTGAGCGCGTCGCTAGCGGCGGAGATTTTACGTTGGTATTGTCCGCAGCCGATATGATGACGTCATTTTCGGCGCTTGGTTGCCACCGTGATTGGAGCTGTAACGTTGGCCGTAACGTTATCGTAAATCAGGACCGCTGGCTTGGGGCGACTGTGCCATGGAATGCTGCCGGAGGTAATTTGCGTGATTATCGACACATGGTAATTAATCACGAGGTTGGCCATAATATCGGACGTGAACACGAATCTTGCGCAGAGGCGGGCGGTCTTGCTGCTGTCATGCAGCAGCAGTCATACGATTTACAGGGATGTACATTCAATCCCTGGCCGCTTCCAAGCGAAGTAATCCGGAGGGCCGAATGAAGCGAGCGGCGGCAAAACGACACATAGCAAAGAGGGATTACATCTTGCTAG
>JALRDG010000029.1 GCA_023257055.1 Candidatus Saccharimonadia bacterium
AATAGTAATAATATTATTCGCGCCAACAATACACCCGCCAGGGCAGTACCGTGGCTGATGCCGGCAATACCAAGAAACGCCACCATGATTGCCTCGTACGCACCCGCTCCACCCGGCGTGACTACGACAAGACCGGCGATACTAGCAACCCCAAATGCAATAAGTATGGGTGCCGGGTTTGGTATGACACCAAGCGACACGAAAGCGACGAAAAAGAGCGTAACGTCGGCAATATTCGCCACTATACCCCAGGCTACCGGTGCCTGCAGCAGCTTCTTATCGCGTCGAAGGAGTCCGTAATCCTTATGGAGATCTTCGAGTATGTTGTCGATTTGAATATAACTAATCAGCTGAACACGGCGACCAAACGTTACCTTGCGGGTAGCTCCATTGATAACGTCCGCAAGAAAAGACGAAAACTTAGCAATTCGCTTACGGCTACGAAGGACGAACGCAAGTGTCGCAATTACTGACACCATCGTAAACATCAATAAGCAGCTTGTTAAGATAATCCAGCGATTAAGTGTACCGTCAATCGTCACGGCAACGACAGCAACGACCAACAGAATAATAAATGAGGCAAATTGAGCAAAATAACGAACAATCTGCGCCATGGCTGCCCGACCAGGCGGCACACCAAGCTTAGTTAGCCGCCAACCCATGTACGACAACCCACTTACGCCGCCACTCGGCAGTACGTGATTAACGAAGTTCATCTCAAGCGACAGGCGAATCAACGTCAGTGGCGATGCACGTTTTAAGGCATCTTTCTTTCGGAGATAGGAGAACATCATTTCGCCTGTAGCGTACAGGCTGATCACTAAAATGGGCAGCATAAGCCACAAAATATTCAGATCCACCCTACTGAGCAGCATGACAGCCGTTTCGATTTCATGCCGAGCGAGGAACACCACTAGCGCGATCATTACTAGTGTAATTATGCTTAACCACGTACGAAACCTCATATATTTAGTATATACTACAGGTATGTATATTGCGATTTTGGGCCGCCAGCCAGAACTTGGCGCAGCCGAACTGGAACGGCTGTACGGCAACGTAACCTGGGTGACGAGCGAAGCCGTCCGAATAAATTCCGACGCCATAGAGCTACAACGACTCGGCGGCACCTTAAAGGCGGGTAAAATTGTTCATGAATTTACTGCGCGCGACTTTAAGCAAGCCAGCCAGAAAATCGCTCAGGCGTTTGTCCACGATTACGCCAATTTCGAAGGCAAGATTACTCTCGGCATCAGCGCCTACGGATTCCGTGTCAATCCGCGTGACGTGCAGAAAACTGGTCTGATTATCAAAAGCCGCCTAAAAGACAGTGGTGTTAGCGTACGGCTAATTCCAAACAGCGACTCGGCACTCGCAACGGCAACGTCACACCACAACAAGTTGGGACTCTCTGACAATAAAATTGAGCTGATCGTCCTTAAGGCAAAGAACGACAAAGTAGTTCTAGCACTTAGCGTTGGCGCGCAAAATATTACCGCCTATGCAAAACGTGATCAAAACCGACCAAAACGTGACGCGTTCGTCGGTATGCTTCCTCCTAAGTTGGCACAGATGATGATCAACATGACCGGCCTGCCACTTCCCGAATCATCTGAAACTGCCCCACGCATCCTTGACCCATTCTGCGGCACTGGCGTTATCCTACAAGAAGCACTGTTGATGGGATTTTCAGCCTACGGCACCGACCTACAGGATAAAATGGTCGATTACACCATAAAAAATCTAGAATGGCTAAATGAAACACATCGCTTTTCCAGCAAGGATTTCACCGTACATCAGGGCGACGCCATGGAAACGCACTGGCAGACACCAATAGCCGCCGTTGCCTGCGAATCATATCTTGGCCAACCATTCTCCGCCCCACCTCGACCAGAGAAGCTAAACGAAGTACGTAAAAACTGTAATCACATCATCACATCGTTCTTGCGGAATATCGCTCCGCAGCTTGCGCCTGGAACACCGCTCTGCATTGCCGTCCCCGCCTGGCGCAATCAAGAAGATCAGTTCGTACACCTCCCACTTATTGACAGCCTGGAAACCTATGGTTTTACACAGGTTAGCATTATATCTACACACAACAGGCGCCTAATGTACTACAGAGAAGACCAAGTTGTTGCTCGCGAGCTTCTCATCTTGCGGAAAAAATAAACGGGCCGGACATACTGTCCGACCCAAGTACACCCCCTTCAGTAGTGGAGTCGCATATCAGCGATCTATTACGAGCACGACAGGCCCATTCTCATGCCGCTCACAATGACTAAATATCGCCGTTACAGAACCGCGTTGCCATGTCCCGTGCCATATCGAGGCTAATGCCATGATATTCCTGGAGTTGACTCAGACGCTCGTCGTTGATTGCCGCTAGGCAATCCTCTACTAGATCAGCAGTCGGCGATGTGTCGCTCGGTGCAATAGTAGGAAGCGCCTCGCCTATCGGCCCGGTGGTCTCAGGAACAGTGCGTTCAATCGTCGGTTCTGGTGCGACCGGTCTTTCAATCAAGTCGCATCCACCAAGAGACAGTAGTGCTGCCGCCGCCAAAGGAAGACAAAGAACTCTACGTCGCATGTTTTCTCTTTCACTAGGATGTACAGGTGCTCACACAGTCTACCTCTTCTCGACCGAAGATGTCAAACCACGCCAGCTATTGACGCGAGTCGAGGTTTTTAGTACAATTAAACGGATTGATTATAACAACCTATAAGGAGTTGATTCGATGTCAAAAGTCAAAGCAGGTGGTTCTAGTAAGAACATCCACAACAATGCTGGCCGTCGTCTTGGCGTAAAACGCTTTGGCGGTCAAAAAGTAAACGCCGGCGAAGTACTCGTACGCCAAACTGGCGCCACGAAAGTCGCAGGCCCTGGTACCTACATCAGCAAGAATTTCACCATTCATGCTGCCATTGACGGTGTCGTAGAGTTTGCAAAGGTTCGCAAGACTAAGTTTACCGGCAAGACTGCCCCACGTACGCAAGTCGTCGTAAAGTAGTCGCACTACTAATATAAATATCACCCGGTAAATAGCCGGGTGATATTTATATACGCCTGTTACATCTTCGTGTATAAGAAAAATACCGCTCCAGAGAGGAAGCGGTATTTTCTATTTTCTAGCTAACTGAAACGCCAAGGTGATGTTTAACGCGCTCGACAACGTCACCAATCACCACTTGTGATTTCACTAGGTATTCATCGACGCCGAGTGACTCTGCGCGTTCTTTATCTTTTGGCTGAGACAGTGCCGTCAGCATGATGATTCGAATACCGGCAGTCTCCGGAGTATTACGTAGGATATCCAATACATCAAAACCGCTAATTTTTGGCATCATTGCATCAAGCAGGATAAGATCCGGCTTAAACTCAAGAGCAGCAGACAGTGCATCTTCGCCATTGTTTACTTCGCGGATATCAAATCCTTCAATTTCAAGTCGTGAACGATATACCGCTGCCAGCGCTATGTCGTCCTCAACTAATAAGATTTTCTTTTTCGTTTCCATATACCTCTATACTACCCTCTTATCATTCAAACCACAAGTGTTATACTGCTCGTAGCTGCTTTTTAGCCTCTTCTAGTTG
Organism: Candidatus Saccharimonadia bacterium; assembly: GCA_023257055.1. Classification (GTDB taxonomy): domain Bacteria; phylum Patescibacteriota; class Saccharimonadia; order Saccharimonadales; family Saccharimonadaceae; genus JALRDG01. Next base: position 3,590 of record JALRDG010000029.1, read on the forward strand.
TGGATCTCGACCGGCGTTCGCATCCTCTGCTGTCAACTCGATGGCAGTATCCGGCGTGATGCCATGCTTCGTAATATTTGTACCCTTCGGGGTATACCATTTTGCAATCGTGACCTTTAGTTTCGCACCTTCCGGCAGATCAATCATCTGCTGAACGCTTCCCTTGCCGAATGTTTTTTCACCGACAATTTTTGCCGTGCCATACTCTTTGAATGCACCGGCGATAATTTCACTCGCACTTGCGCTGCTTCCGTTCACCAAGACAACGGTTGGCATACCAGCTAGAACTGGCTCGCCTGTCGATTTGAGCTCGTCGACCGTCTTGCCATCACGCTTTTCAATCATGATCACTTTGTTGTCGAGCCAGATACCCGCAACCGCTTGCGCCGCCGTTACGTAGCCACCACCATTGCCACGCAGATCAAGGATAACCTTCTCTACGCCCGCATTCTTTAGTTTCATTGCCTCCGATCGAGCCAAGCTGCCAGTCTCGGTATCGAAACGTGTGAGCGTTAGCGTTCCGATAGTGCCATCGATGCTACTTTGCACGCTTGGGTTATTTACCTCGGCGCGAGTAACTGCAACCTCTTTCGGTTCACCGTCACGGAAAATCGTTATTTTAACGCTCGTGCCGACTTCACCGCGAATATCTTGCACGACATCTTCGACCGTTCGTCCAGCTGCATCCTCGCCGTTCACCGCCACAATAGCATCACCTGCCTGCAAGCCGGCCTGCTGCGCTGGATTACCAGGAAGTACGCGTATAATCGTCGGTGTGTCGTTTCTCATGCCAATTTCCGCGCCAATACCGCCACCAATGTCGCCGCTTAATTCCTTTTCGAATTCAGCAGCTTCTTTCTTGCTTAGGTAGGTTGTATATCGGTCGCCAGCAGCCTCGACGAGCCCGCGACTCGCTCCTTCTTCGAGTGTCTCTGCATCTAGCTTGCCGTCGTAATACTTCGCTAGATTCTTATATGTCGCTTCAATTTCATCGTAGTTAAGATCCGTCGCAGCCACCTTCATGCCAAACATCGGTCCGACTGTACGAATAATTTCATCACTACGCGCTCCCGCTGCAAAACCAGCAATCGCGACCAGTAGAACCAATGCTGCTGTCTTACTGCTAGCTTTTTCTGAACGTTTTCGTGGTTGCTGCCCTTTTGACACAGAGCCCCCGTCGGCACTATATGAATCTGGCACCGTCTGCCTACCCTTCTATTTAAACTATTACTATAAGTATAACGCACCCCGGGTGGAGTGCGCTATATCATTTGGTAGCTACTCGGCCTAGAAGTAGATGTAGGTTAAGCCGCCAGCAGGTCGAGTGTAGTAGCGATATAAGCCATCGAGACCAAGGTTGTAGTCACTTACCGTAATCGTACCGTCGCCATTAACTGATTCGACGTACATAACGTGTCCGTAAGGACCACCGTACATCACTGCTGCTGCACCGGCTTTTGGCGTAGAACCATTAGCAATACCGTAACGAGATGTTGTAGCTGGCCACTGATATGCATGCCCTTGTCCACCAAAGTTTGGTACGAAGCGGCCAGTACTTGCCACCTTCCAGGCGACATAACTCACGCATTCACGGTTGTACAATGCCCAGTTGTCGATGATAGAGTCCATTGGTGCATTTGCCCATTGTGCAGGATACCCACCATTACCGGCTGATGCAGCCGGGATGCCCGACATACCGACTGACTGCATACGGCGAGCGTTTTCTGCTGCCTGCTGTGCCCGGAGCTTGTTGATTTCTGCGTTCTTCGATGCAGCAATCGAACGATAGGCATTTTCATCATTCTTTGTCTGGTTCAAGAGGCTTTGCTGTTCGGCTTCCTTAGCAGCAAGCGCTTCACGCTGCGATTTCTGATCCTTCAGAACATTTTCAACAGCTACCTTGTCGGCTTCAAGCTGTTTCTTTAGCTTCTTAATTTCATTAATCGTAGAGGTAAGATTGTCACGAACAGAGTTACGGAACTCTTGCTTATCAAGAAAGTCACCGATATTCTTACTGCTTGCAATCATTTCCAGTGGAGTAATCTTATCGTCAACATACAAATCGGCCAAAATTTCACCAAGTGCTTCTTGATTGTCAGCGATTTTCTTTTCGTTGGCAGCGATATCCGCTACAAGCTGGTCGTATTTCGCCTGGCTTAAGTCGATCTGAGATTGAATAACATTCTTTTCGGCCGTCAACCTATTGAGGGCATTCTGAAGCGTATCTGCTTGCGCAGCAAGCTTACCGGCCTCAGCGTTATAACCTTCTACTTCGCGTTCGATTGCACGAATTTGCTCGTCATAACTATCAGCCCGGACGATTGGGCCGAGTTGCATTGGTGCTGTGATCGCCATCAAAACAGCCGCGGCGACAAGCGTAGACTTGGCGACAAACTGTTTCGAAACTGTTGGTGTGGTGGACCTGTGTTTCATTACTATCTACATTACCATAAGCAGATCATCGCGTCAATGAGTTAGCCTACCCATTGACATTTTTTACTACATTAAATTTTCAGGTAGCGTCGCGTTGCAAGAAGCGAAGATACGACACCAATGAGTGCACCTAGAAGCACCATACCCAACAAGACAAAGCCGACATACATTGTTACCGCACTAATCGTAGGCTGGATCGCCACGCCGTACTCAAGCAGAACGTCTTTCAGCAGATACAGGGCCACGACGCCGATAATCGTCGCAACAATTGCCGCAATTACACCGTAGACAATCGCCTCAACGAGAAATGGTCCGCGAATAAAGCTACGGTCGGCACCAATAAGCTTCATCATTTGAATCTCTTCTTTGCGGTTAAAAATTGCCATGCGAATCGTATTAAAGACGATGAGTGACGAAATTGTGACGAAAATCAATGTCGCAGCCAAGCCGGCACGTTCAGCCAAAGTAACGCCGCTAGCAATCGATTTGATAGCTTCCCGGCGCTCGCCAGCAAATGATGGCGGACGAGCTTCGTCGATGTGGTCTTTCAGTGTTGCATTCGTCTTAACAAACGTATCTAACTGAGATACGTCATTGATATCACGCAGTGCGATACGGAGCGTTGCCGGATAGCGATTCGAAGCCTCTTCAATTGCATTCAAAATTTCTTCGTCACTACTGTTTTGCTTCGCGTTATCTTGTCTTGCCTGTGCTGCGCTAATGTATCGTACGGACTTTACATTTGATAACTGCCGCAATTCTTCTGATATTTGCTTAGCTTCCTCATCTGTCGTATCGTTCTCTAGATAAATCGACATGTCCACCTGATCGCTCACCGTCTGGACGGTATCAAGCAGAACATTACGAGCTGCCAAGGTTGCGAAGACAATTAGTAGTGTAATGGTCATAACTGCCGTCGCGGCAACCGTCAGCCAAGTATTACGAGAGAAGTTATTAATCCCATAACGACACATCCGCAAGAAGGTCAGCATCTTGCGACGATTACGCTTTTGGGCGGCAAATGACTTAGCATCCATTTTTCGCTTGCTCATTGTCGGTAACTCCCCTGTGCTTGGTCGCCAACAACTTTACCGTGTTCGATAGTGATGACGCGTCGCTTCAAACGATTTACAATTTCAACGTTATGAGTTGTAAGTAGTACGGTCGTACCGTATTTGTTAATTTTTTCAAGTAATCGAACAATATCCCAACTATGCTTCGGATCTAGGTTCCCTGTTGGCTCGTCGGCGATGAGAATTTTTGGCTGACGAACAACGGCACGAGCAATGGCCACACGCTGCCGTTCACCACCTGATAGCTGGTGAGGAAAGTTCTTCTCTTTCCCCGTTAATCCTACTAGTTCAATCACCTTTGGTACGGTGTTCTTAATTTCGCGATTTGTCATGCCAGCAATTTCCAGCGCAAAGGCAACGTTTTCGAACACGGTGCGCTGCGGCAAAAGCTTAAAGTCCTGAAAAACAACCCCAATTTTACGGCGCAACAAAGGAATGTGTTTGTCTTTTAGAGTGTCATAATCAATGCCACCGACAACAATTTTTCCGCTTGATGGCTTTTCCTCACGTGTAAGTAACTTTAGGAGTGTCGATTTGCCTGCACCACTGGTACCGACGATAATAACAAACTCTTTCGGTTCCACATGCAGCGAAATCCGATTGAGTGCCGGCTTCATGTCCTTGCCGTACGTCTTCGTTACCCTATCTAATAGAATCATTTCTACCTTTCATTATAGCATACTGTTTACGCTGTCAAATAGTCATCGTTACAAGAAAAACTCCCCAGTCCGACCGAAGTCAAACTGGGGAAAACTGCTATTAATGACGTGACGGAAGCACTACGGCAGATGTATGCTCATTCATTTCCGCCTTCGACTCACCTGGCGCTTCTCAATGGCAGCTTCAGCCATACCGAGTACGCCCGCCAAAAAGTACCATATGCAGCCAACCGCAACAAGGGCGCCTACAAGATACTTAATCCATACCGGTAGCCCCGCCTCATCGGCCGCAAGAACAGATACAGCCAACACGGCACCCAGGATTCCCAGTACGATTCTGCTAAAGCTCTTCATGATTGAGTTTTCATGAGATTGATTCATCACGTTCATCCTTCTAATGTGCGACAGATACGCTCATTACAGCGTATCTGTCTAATTTTGTCAATCTATCATTTACGCCCGAAATACAACAATCCGAACAACATCCAACCGAGGCATATAGCACCAGTTACGGCGGTAAACAGCGGCAATCCGAGTAGAAGAATAAGTGGCATAGACAAAGCCGTCACCATTCCTCCACCCATAAGGGGCTCAAACATCAGTTGCTTGTATCCAAATCCTTCAACCGCACCAGTCTTCTGCTTCGGATCGACCATTTGTGCAAATAACAGCCCAGTGGCTGTCGTTCCGACCGACTGACCAAAACTAATAATCGCATTCGTAAACCAGTGGCGCTTGAACATATGGCGAGCCAGGAGTACGAAGCACCCCACCGTCCATAACAGTCCGCTCGCTGCCAGGATAAGGAACACAATACCATCCCGTGTAATAAAATCGAGCGACATCGTACCGATCGCCGTCGTAATAAGCACGCCCAATGCAGCCGCACTGACAATCTCCACTACCGCTCGCGACACAGTAAACCCAAGGCGCGTCCATACAAACTGCGCGAGCATGCCACCAAACATACAGAACGTAAACACTGGCATATGTCCAAAAATCTCCGCACCGCCTCTTCCCCACGTTACATTTTCGAGCAGAACAAGTGACCAATAAATGCCGTACCCTCCAGCGACCGCCAGCGCAACTAACACAGATTGACTCAAGAACCGACCAAGCGTCACTTCCTCCCGTAGTTCAATACCTTTTAAGCGTAAATCTCGGAAGATCTGCCAGGCATGAAACTTCTGCCCTACTGTTTCGGCTGCGTGCATATGCACTGCAAGATTCTTACGTCGCGCCCAGCTAATCATGACAAAACCGACAGCAAGCGCAGAGAGCAGACTCGTCGTAGCAAGTGCTACTGTCAGCTCCTGTCCAGTCTGAAAATCTAAATCGTTGAAAACGGGTATCATACCAGCCGCCGTACCATGACCGCCCTCGAAGCTAATCTCTAGCAGTGCGGCGGTAAGTGGACTTGCGGCAAAAAATGGAATCAGAATAAAGAGTGTCACTAGGCCGCCAACCGCATAATATCCCCAGGCAAGCATTTGTCCGTACGCCGCCTGCGGTCCGGCAATTCGCCACATGTCGCGCAGCTTCAAGAGTGGACGCCCGAGAAAAAGCGTGGCGAACACGACATTAATTAGCAGTGCCGGCAGCGGCTGCAGCGGATCGTACACATTGATAGGTACGATATTTGCAACCTCAGCACCAAGTGCGAGTAATAGTAACCCCGCACCAACGCTTGTCGGAAGATATGCACGACGAATTAGTGGCATTCGGACCAAAAAATAACCGCCCACAAGCACGGCAAGAATGACGATATATGAAAGAATGTACTGCATCACCTACCCAGTGTAGCATAAGGTTTTTACCGGGCAAGTTACCAGCTGCCGCTACTGCCGCCGCCACCAAATCCACCACCTCCGAAGCTACCGCCTCCGCTTGATCCGCCACCAAACCCACCGAAGCCACCACCCGCCCACCAGCTAGGGTCGTGTCCTTCCCGACGAGATCGTTTATAGTTTTTTGACACACCATAATCAAACATGAGACCAAAAATCACTAACACAACAAGCCCTATAAGCGCCCAGGTAGCAAAGCCTGCAGCCAGAATAAGTAATCCGCCACCAATCGCTCCGATAACGCCGCCAGCCCACCAGCTTTTTGAACGCCCAAGAATCGAGCCAAACCAGCTCAAGAGAGGAAACAAAAAGAACAGGCCAAATAAAATCATTTCACCAGTAGACGCGGCCTTGGCCGGCTGTTCATTTGGAATGGCACTCTTGTCGCCAGCCGCCGCCGATAAAATCTGATGCGTGGCGCGAAAAATGCCCCCATAATAATCACCCTCCTGAAAAGCTGGCGCAAGTGTATTTCTAATTACTCTTCCGCTCTCGGCATCAGTGATATCACCTTCCTGTCCCCGACCAACTTCAATTCGAACTCGGCGGTCATCCTTGGCGATAAAAAGCAATACACCATTGCTTTTGTCTTTTTCGCCAACACCCCACGAGCGCGCTACTTTAAGAGAATATTGCTCGAGAGATTCGCCCTGTAACGAAGGAACGATCAGGATTGCCATCTGAATATTCTTATGCGTTCGTGCATTATTGATACGCTGTGATAGCGCATTAATTTGATCTTCAGTGAGCGTCTCCGTCTGGTCTACAACTGGCCGCTCTAGCGGCGGACGTGGCGGAACATCGAGCGCACCAGCCGTCACACCGACAAGCGTCGCTAACAGTACCAAAAATACTGCTAGCGAATATCTATG
>JALRDG010000038.1 GCA_023257055.1 Candidatus Saccharimonadia bacterium
AATAATTTATTAAAAAGGAGGAGTACTATGAGTAAACTTGTCCGTTTTGATCCATTTGCCGAGATCAATGCCCTACAAAAACAATTTTTTGGCGATGACTTCCTCGCCCCATCGCGCGGGTTGTCACTGCCAACGACAGACGTCTATACGAATGGCGACAAAGAGCTCGTCGTTGAGGCACACCTGCCAAACTTTAACGAAAATGACGTCAATGTCGAAGTAGAAAACGGCACGCTGGTCGTTCAGGCTGAACGCCACGAGCGCGAAGAAGACAAAGACAAAAAATACGTCGTGCGCGAAAGCTCGAGTAGCTTTTATCGTCGCATCCAACTGCCAGAACGTGCTGATGCCGACAATATAAAAGCAGATCTAGAGGACGGCATCCTCAAGGTAACAGTACCTCTCACCCCGCTACCAGAACCAAAGAAAGTGCAAATTTCGGCACGAAGTAAAAAAAGTAAGTAACAATAAAATGTAAAACGCCCCGCATGTATCAATTGATACATGCGGGGCTTGTTATAGGTGGCGGTAGTTATCGCGTAGCTGCCGTTTCGGCAACCTCTTCGACTACCGGCCATCGCTTGACCACTGCACGCGGTGTGCTGTGACGACGAGCCTCGCATTCCATGACGATGTCGTACGCACATCCTTCGACTCTGCCATAGACGACAAAGCTGAAGTTGCGACCGTCGATTCGATGCACGCTCATCACGAACGACTTACTAAAGCCGTTGCTCTGCACCACCTTGACGAGCAGATCGCGCTTCTGTACCTCCTGGTAATCCTCCAGGGGGCGGAAATGTGCCGGAACCCGCTCGACGGCTTTCGACTGCTCGACCGCCGCGGCGTACTGCATGTCCTTGTAGTCGTCCGAGTAACTACTCATGATGTCACCTTCCCAACTCCCAGCGACGAGAAGCGAGCGCTTCTCTCCTACCGCCGGCAGAACTATATTATCTCCAAATTACTTACACCTGTCAATGCAAAGAAAATACCCGCACGACAACGCTGTCGTGCGGGTAAGAGGCATCTGCCTAACTGCCAGCAGCGGCTTGCGACAATTCACCACATGGCCAACCAGTACAAATCGCTTGCGGCCTGCCCGTGGGCACGACACCGTATGAACGACTGACCGACACTGTAACGATTCGCCCGCCAACTCGACCGATGAACGCATATTCATCGGGAGCCGAATCACCAGCCATGAGAACAATCTGTACCGGCAGTGACACTCCGGTCTGCGACTGTTCGAGAATCAAATCACTTTCCGTAGCAGCCGCCGCACGTACCACATCAATGAAGTGCGGCATTGCAATGGGTGTACAAACCCCAGCACGAAGTGCCCGGCGAAGACCATGCACTGTTTCCGTAGTCATTACCATCATGCCGCCCCTTATCCGTTACCGAGAACAAACTCTTCCGCATAAACACTGACACTCCCAACAAGCTCATACCCGTCATCTACCCATTCGGAAGGAATTTCCGGGATGGTGGCCGAGTACGTCACTTTCGCTTTTTCGCCAGGTTTCAGATGCACCGTTTCTGAGGGCTGCCAATCTGTCGAGGCAATAATTTCGCCGCTCGAACTGGAATGAGCCTCGATTAACTTTGCTTCCGTCCAGGTTTTGATGGTCACTGAACGGTCGGTCTCGTTGACCACCGTAAAAGCCGATTCGTATGTTCGCCCAGGCTCTGCCCTTTCAAGCCGTGGTGCGCCGTATTGCGCATACAGCTTACCTTCGGCAGTCTTATTATCCTCTCGTATTGGAACCGTAATTTTCATGTCTCGTTCGACAGAACTTACCGCCGAACAGCCCGCACACAGACAAAGCAGTATGATAAAAACAGCTGCAACAATCGAGCGAGATGATTGCCAGGACTGCCGAGCAGTCAGAGTATTGCGTCCGTAGCCAAGCATATCGTACCGCCATTCAAAAGAACGATACTGCACGTTGCAGTACTCGTATAAAATACCATCGCCACCTCACCTCGTCAATATTCCACCAGCGTACACAAGAACAGCCCGACATGTCATCGGGCTGTTCTTTCGTGCATATCGCTACGCTTTTTTGAGACTAATCGTCAGCGACTCTCCTTCGATTTTGACTGCAGACGTATGTGCATCCTCTGTCTCTTCGAGCCTTGCCGTCAATGTCTCGCGCATAATTTCATCTTTATGCGTTTCAATTGCTGCCGCGATGTCTTTGGATTCGGTTACGAAGCTAAGAACGATACGGTCATCGACGTTTAAGCCGGCCTGCTTACGCGCTGACTGCACATGACGAATGACTTCGCGCATGAGGCCTTCACGCTTAAGTTCTGGAGTAATGGCTTCATCAATTGCCACTTCGTCGCCGATCTTTACTTCTTTGACGTTCAGTTCATCTTTTAAGATGGAGTCATAATCAACGAACTCACCCTTTGACGGCACTGTCACACTTGCAAGCGGCTGGCGCACCTTCAGACGAGCTTTAGCGCGCAAACTAAGACCTTGGTTTACATAGTCGCGAACTGTCTCCATGTCGTTCATAACGAGTTCGTTTACGCGGCCAGCCGGCAGCCAGTCTTTCAGGTGGATTGATTCTTCATCACCGGTCAGCTGATG
>JALRDG010000096.1 GCA_023257055.1 Candidatus Saccharimonadia bacterium
GTCGCTTTGGTCTTCGATGCGCTAACAATTTACGCTATGTACAGTAAGGCGTTTATTATAGTCCCGGACCCCGGGGCTATAATACTGTAGCTGCACGTCGCAGCCGTATACCGCTATAAATAAAACAACCCCTCTCGCAGATGGGGTTGTTGTCGTTGGAACTTATTTATTTTTGATAAGTCCAAACAGGTGCCTGTTAGTCTTATATCCTAACAATATCCATAATATACCACCGGACGAATAAGTGCAATATATTAATTACCATAAAATTGTTCTTATGTAAATGTTGACAAAAAGCATAAGCTATGCTATATTAAAAACATACACATCTCATGTGTGAGGTAAAATTGAGGGTTTTCGCAGGCAAAAGCGTGTGGAAACCTTTTTAATTGAGGAGGAAAACTCATATGGCCGGAACAAAAGAAGGCGGAAAAAAAGCAGCAGCAGCAAACAAAGCTAAGCACGGCGCAGATTTTTACGCTCGTATTGGCGCTAAGGGTGGCAAAAACGGCCGCACCGGTGGTTTTGCCGCTAACCCAGACCTTGCTCGTATTGCGGGCGCTAAGGGTGGACGCATTTCTCGTCGCCGCAAAATTACTGTTGTTGACGCTGCATAGATATCGTCACAACCAATATAAAATCCCCCGGTCTATCGGGGGATTTTATATTGCGGATTATTTTAAGAGGCGTACGCGTCGGAGGCGACAGATGCGGGCCTCGTTGACGCGCCACGACGTTTCACAGGCGAGGCAGCGGTAGTTATGCCGTTCGATCTGCATACCGGTGGCACTGCAGGACGGGCAGGTGCTGCGAGCATGCAGCCATTCTCGGTAACTATCGAGCGCTTCCTGTTGGTGGTCATCATCAATGACGATAGCGTAGCGTGGAGCTAAGTCTTGGCGGGCGAAATGCCACGCGTCCCGTTCCATGGCGAGTAGTTGGATATCTTGTGTGTAATCAACGTGGTCAAGTAGCGCATGGGCCACTTCATGCAGTATATCTGCCACTGCTTCAGGGGCCTCCTGGTAATAGACTGTACGTGTTTTTGGGTCCCAGTGGCAGTATGTATCGGCCTGGAACTGTACATCAGGGTAATCGCGTCTAAGCTGCGGTATCAGTAGTGGAGTCGAGGGCGAAGTAGCGGCACCCATGAATTACTGCCTCCTCTGGGTATTTGGCAGCGACAAGACGCGGAAACTGCAAGTGGCTGTCGAGATGTTGGCGTAAAATTTCTTCAAGGTAGCTGCCATAGCGGTGAAAGTAGGTTCCCATGCTGCCACCAAAGATAAGAACATCTGGTTGCATAAAGGGAAGTTGCGCAAGCAGACCGCGACTCATGCGGTCGGCGACACTTCGCCAAATCGCTTCGTCTTCGATGTCACGAGCGTATTGACCAAACGTAGTGTAAATGGCGCGACCGGAGGCGAAGGATTCCCATTTTTGCATCTGGCCGTCGAATTCAAGAATCGCTTGGCCCACTTCACTGACGGAGAAGTTGGGATCAATGTGACCGTTCATGATGACGCCGGCGCCAATGCCAGTGCTAAATGTTACATAGAGGCTTGCGCGTGGAATCTCGTCCAGCATGCGCGTTTCACCAAGACCAGCCAGGTTGGCGTCGTTCTGGAGTAATGTAATCGCACCAGGAAACGCTTCACGAAGCGGCGTATGGACGTCGACATCACTCCATTTCAAGTTAAAGCACCACGTACCGATACCGTCACGGATTGTGCCGGGTAGTGCTACAGAAATCACCGATGGAACTGCATTGCTTGTCAGCTGCTTGATAGTGGCGATAAGCTGTTCAAAGTACGCACCTTGGTCGTGTGGCGTTGGAAACTTTATGGAGTCGGCGATGTGGCCGTCTGGCTGAAAAGTGGCAACAAGCGTTTTGGTTGCGCCGGTGTCGACTGCAATAATCATAGCCGTAGTGTAGCATGGCAAAAAATGGTTGTCGAACATTGAAAAAAGGTGTATAGTATTATGTAGCATAACTTTTGAGGACAAAACTATGAAGCAACGAGCAAATCAGGGTGGTTCGGTCGTCGTATTCGGTATTATTAGTGCCGTCTTGGCACTTGGCGTAGTAGGCGCAGTGTACGCAGTGCAGCAGCGTGCCAGTGGTGAGCAGATTGGCCCAATGGCTGTTCTGCAAGAAGAAGAGCGTGGTCCACGCGGCGAGCCAATCGGCGAGGCGGAGAAACAGCAGCAAGCCGAACAGCAAAAGCAAGCCGAGCAAAAACAGGCTGAAGAAGAAAAGATTAATCAGCAACAGGCAGCCGAAGAGGAAAAAGCCAAGCAACAGCAGCAGGCAGCGGCCCGTGAAGCTGAGCAGCGCAAGGCCACCGAACAAAAGCAGGCCGAGCAAAAGGCCGCTGAACAGAAGGCTACAGAGCAAAAAGCTAAAGAAGAGCAGGCGAAGCGTGAAGCTGCGCAGCAAAAACCTGCCACTACTCCAGCCCCAGCTAGCACTCCTGCGCCAGCGTCGGGCCAGTCGCAACTACCACAAAGTGGACCGGCTGACATGGCGATGGCTGGTGTTGTATTCGCCGTTCTCGCGATCACTATTATCCGCTACGCACTCTCGCATAGCTACGTAACTGGCAAATAAGTACCCCGCAGACCCTCATTTTGACTTCTTGTCGTAATTAGTGGTACAATAGTCCTAATCTAGGAGGCGTGTACTTATTCGTGCCCCAGAAATACAATTTAAGGAAGGAGTCTTAAAAAAGACTTATGGCAAAAGCCAACATTACTATGGACGAACTGCTCGAAGCAGCAGGGGAATCTACGAAACAATTAACTATCGGAGAAACGATCACCGGAACCGTTCTCTCAATGAAGAAACACGAGGTTCTTATTGACCTTGGTAGATCGGAAGAGCGTCGTGTAGGGAAAGAGTGT
>JALRDG010000014.1 GCA_023257055.1 Candidatus Saccharimonadia bacterium
ATGCGACCGCATACGCTGCGTAACTTTGCCTCTCATTCACAGCCGATGGATGCGCTGGTCGAGATGGACGTCTGGAGTACTCGTACGATCGTCGAAGACGGCCATCAGTACTGGCGAAGCTATTTCCACTTCGGGGGCAATTACGCGGTGACGCCGGTGTACGTGCCAATTTACCAGGACGCCGTCATGGCTGATACCTACCAGAAGACGCTTTGGGCGCAGTTCAAGCAGCTTCGTCGCTGGGGGTATGGTGCTTCAGATGTGCCATATGTTGCGACACGTGTTTTTTCACGCCAGCGAAACGTGCCGTTCTTTGGCGGCTTTGCACGTTTCGTTCGACTACTGGACGGGCATATTACACTGGCGTGTGTATCACTGCTGGTTGCATTTGGCGGTTGGGTGCCATTACTTATCAATAATGAAGCCTCGCGGAGTGTTGCTGCCCATCAATTGCCTGAAGTAATTAGTATTATGCAGCGAATTGCCATGATTGGTTTGTTCATTACTGTATTCTTAGCGTTAAAGATGTTACCGCCACGGCCTGCGCGGTATAAGCGTCGCCGTTCGATATTAATGGTAGTGCAGTGGGCATTGATGCCGATTACGGCAATTGCATATAACTCATTGGCATCATTCACTGCTCAGACGAAACTATTTCTTGGGCAGTATCTCGATAAATTTGATGTTACAGAAAAAGCTACCGTCGGTTCGCGCGATCGAGCAAAGCAAGCGAAGGCCGGCCACGCTTCCGAACGGAAGTAACTAGCTGTTGCTGGGCGGCATACTGAATGCCAGCAAGTTTGTCGTAGCGGTCGAGAACCGCATGTGCAACGGCGGCAATATCGTCGGAGGTAATGTTCTTTACTTCGGTTGCGAGAATTTCTTCGACTGTTTCGGTGAGCCACCAGCTATCATAGGTGGCGGCCTTTTTGTCATGGCTAAAACTAGCTGCAATACTCAAGAGTAGCTTACCTGGGTTAAAGGGCTCACTACTGCCGTTATTGAGGCGTACAAGGCGGTTATCGCGCAGGGTTGGTCGTTCGTGTGTCGTAAACGCCATAGTGCAGTTTGGGCACGTTCGCCGTCGCCAGATAGACGGTGTTTTTTTGTGTGGCCGCGAGTTGCTGACGGCGGTTTTTGGGTGGAAACAATTTATGCAAAACATGTCTATATAATGACATACGGCTATTTAAAATGCTAGTGGATAACTTGGAACGGCGTGTGGGAAAAGGGGAGCCTTATGTGTTAAAACGAAAATCACCCCGTACAGTCGTAGGGGTGATTTTTCTAAAAGAAGGTGCTATTTCGAGATTTTCTGTGCAGATCGCTTAGCTTCCTGCCAGGTATTGCTGTATTCAAATGCGAGGCGAAATTGCTCGAGTTTTGAATTTTTATGACTGTGTTCGGTTGTGGTTGAATTAGCCATGTCTATACATTAGCACAATGAGCATTTTTTGTCAATGGAACATAGATCACGGCGGTATATCGTTTATGGTATAAACAAGGGTCAAATGAGGATGTTGTACCTGTGGAAAACTTTTTACGACTGTGGGTATCTTTTTGCACCGTGGGTCGTATAGTACAGCCGTACTTTAAAGTAAATGCCCCGACTCTTTGCAAATGAGAGTCGGGGCGCCTCGATATCAGGCTTCAGGGTCAGGGAAGATAAGAAATGTTCTCCTGCCGGCCCAGCGTAGTTGCTGGTCATGTTCTTCTAGCCAGGTAAGAAGTTCTTCCGAGTTGCGAACGGTATGGTACCGTTCGTGATATTCGGCTGGTGTTCGTCGTAGAACACCGGGGAATAGCTCGGGCGAACCTTGTTCTGTCCAACTAATTTGGCATCTTGCGGCTATACCTTGGTGTTCAGTGTTGACCATCATTGCATGTGCAATCAGGCGGTTATCGGTGCGGTATTGGTCGGGATTCGCTACCGGAGTGGTCTCCTCGTCGTTTCGGTCACGCCACCTTTTTAAGAGTCCCATGTGCATTCCTTTATCGAGGGGTCACGAGAAGTTCGTGATATGTTATTTTTACCGTATTTCTGCGATATAGTCAAGCTAGGAGGATAGGTGGATTAGAGGAGTGAGAATGATTTTGCGGCGCTATTACAAAAACCCACCTACGGCCGCATAAACCACGAAATGTCATGCGGATGGCTTGACGCGGCAGCCAGCCAAGACATTTCCTCAATACAAACACCAAACATTGGAAGCATCCCAAGCGTGCTGCCGCCTGAGACTTACAA
>JALRDG010000124.1 GCA_023257055.1 Candidatus Saccharimonadia bacterium
CGACTCAGTTCAGGTTCACTTAACTTGCATGATCTTATGCGGCTTAAGGGAACGGAGGCGACACAGCGCTACATTATTAACGAAGTGCTTCGTATCTACGCTGCACAGGGTCAAGACGTTGCCGACAAGCATCTTGAGATCATCGTTCGTCAGATGTTTAGCCGTGTACAAATCGAAGAGCCTGGCGATAGCGCGTTTGTTACGGGTGATATCGTATCGAAGGCGGCTGTCTTTGAAGCGAATGCGAAGCTTGCCGAAGAAGGTAAAGAGCTTGTTCGTTACACTCAGCTACTGCTTGGTATTACAAAGGTCTCAATCTGGAGCGACAGCTTCCTGTCTGCCGCGTCATTCCAGGATACGACTCGCGTACTTATCAATGCAGCAACCTCTGGTCGTGTTGACCACCTACATGGTCTTAAGGAAAACGTTATTATCGGACGTAAGATTCCTGTTGGTACCGGCGCTGCCGAGTATGCTGACAACGAATCTGAGTTTGAGGCGCTTGTTCCAGACGAAGAGATGGCCGAAGAGTCATTCGACGCATAGTATATTCTATGTAACAAAAAACCTGCCGCTTAATGGCAGGTTTTTTGTTACATAAGAAAAGTTACTATTGTCAAACAGAGGTAATATTGCTATACTAACGCTTGTCGATGCAATCGATGTACTTATCCGTCCTACCGAGGAATGATTCAGGTGACGAACCACGCCGTCGCGCCAGCTACTGATCCTCTTGAAGCAATTATGCTAGCCAATAGGGAGGTGTATACGGAACTAAAGGATGCACTTCGTCGAGCGCCCGAAGAAGTGCGGGTGATGTTTACGAACGGCGACTGCCGTCAGCGTCATCGGGCAACTGATTGGTTGCATGAATGTGGCTTGCTCGAACTAGAGCCGAGTCGCGTGAACAACTGCCTGCCGCATCGTTTTGAATGGTAGGGGATACCGATATCCCGCCCCTAAAGGAGCCCGTAGCGGCAGAGTATCGCTGCTACCCGCCCTTTCTGAGGGCGGGCTTCTTTTTTCTAAAAAGCATGTGCTTGACTTCGGTCACTATGTTTCATACTCTTATTATTGTGCGTCACCGTGGCGCATGATCGACGAAAGGATCTGCCTTGAAGAACATCAAGCGCAAGCTCACCATCGTTGCTCTCGCAGTTCCCCTCGGGCTTGGCGGCGCAGCCGTCGGCACTGTCGCTCAGGCGGCTCCGGATTCGGCCCATTCGGCCGAGGCGGCTACCTTGGGTTGGGGGAAGTACTGCTATTCCAAGACGGTGAGGACTGGTAGCTGGGGTATCTGGGGGATCTACACGACCTCTCACTACTACGAGTTCACCACCAGCCTGACTGGAACTCGGTGTGTCGTGAAGTCCACGAGCACCAGCTACAAGGCGTTCCAGTAGCTCGACCGGCTCATTGAGAGTCAATATAATTTCATAGCCCGTTAGATGAAGGTGTCCGTAGTTGAGTTTAGCTCCTACGCCCGCCTCATCTGCGGGCACTTTCTTTTTCCACCTAGCGTAAGGGCGTATTTACAGGGGCAGATTTGACCGCCCAGGGGATATCCGATAATATTAAACTTGCGTGCAAGCGTACGCATGTCTATCGAGAAAGGTGCCCGTTTTGCGGAAGAATAACCGTAACGTGTCCATCTTCGCAGTGGCGGTACTCATCGGTGTCTTGAACACCGGACCGGCGCAGGCGTATAGCCTGTCGGACTTCTGGAACAAGAGCTCCGGCCCGACGAAGATCTCGAAGTGCTACCGGCTCAAGGAGCTGCGTGGCGGTGGCTACTACGGATACTGGTACAACTGCTAGTCTGTTATAGCCACGGTCGGTCGTAAAGGCTTCCGTCCGTAGTGTGAATGCCTGCAGTCGAGCTTGTTTTGCTCCTGCGACCCAAGCATTCGGCTGCGGGCATTCTTTTTATTTATGGACAAAAACAGTTGATTATGCTACATTAATAGATGAGTTTCCTCTTTTTGACTTACGGTCCGATTTGAATGTGTACACGGACTATAAGAGTAAAAAGGCAAAGACACGAGGCGGAGATGCTGAATCCAAATCGTACAGGTTCGTTTCCTGAACCATACAATGTTTAAATAACCGGAGTTTTATCCATGCCAACTATCAATCAGTTGGTGCGTAAGCCTCGCCAGACTGCGAACAAGAAATCAAAGTCTCCAGCATTAGGCCGAATTCATAACGCACTAAAAACTCGTTACTACGACCAAGACGCGCCTCTTAAGCGCGGTGTTTGTATCCGTGTAACGACCAAAACACCAAAGAAACCTAACTCAGCCCTTCGTAAGGTTGCTCGTGTTCGTTTGACTAATGGTCACGAAGTTTGGGCATATATCGGTGGTGAAGGTCACAACCTCCAGGAGCACGCCGTTGTGCTTGTCCGTGGTGGTCGTGTGCCAGACCTTCCAGGTGTTCGTTACCACATCGTTCGTGGTGCGCTCGACCTTCAGGGTGTAGCTAAGCGTCAGCAGGGCCGTTCAAAGTACGGTGCTAAGAAGGAAAGTAAGTAATCATGCCACGTAAAGTAACCAAATCTCTACAGCGTGTACCAAAGCCAGACCGCAAGTACCAAAGTGCTCTTGTACAGCGTCTTATTAACAAATCTATGCTCGATGGTAAGAAGCTTGTCGCTGAACGTGCCGTATACACGGCACTTGAAGTTGCAGCCAAAAAGCTCGACAGCGAAGATCCACTCGAAGTGTTTGAACGCGCTCTAAAGAACGTATCTCCAAACTTCGAAGTAAAATCTCGCCGCGTCGGAGGTGCTAACTACCAGATTCCTTTCCCGGTAGCTGGTCACCGTCAACACCACTACGCGTTTAGCTGGCTTGTCCAAGCTGCTCGTGCTCGTTCAGGCATGCCGTATTCACAGCGCCTTGCGCTGGAGATTGTGGACGCCTACAACGAAGCTGGCGCCGCCTACAAGAAAAAAGAAGACACCCACAAAATGGCCGAAGCCAACCGTGCTTTCGCTCACTTTGCCCGCGGCTAATCTATCTTTTTCAAAAAACACCCTCTATTTCGGAGGGTGTTTTTATTTGCCGGTGAGTTGTTTTAGTTTTTGGCAGTAAACAATAAAGAAATTGCGCCCATACGATATAGCCTCGGCAGCCTGTAACTTATGTAGCTCAACGGATGTTGTTTCGCGAGTCACGCCTATGAAATCGGCTATGTCTTGGTGGGTAAGTGGTAGGCCGAGTGAGTAAAAATCGACGGTATCGTCCGCAGAGAAACGCTCTGCTAGGTAGAGTAATCCGCAAATAAGTTTATTTTGGACAGATGATTGCTCGACGGTATGAATTTTCTGCAAAAGATCGTCATAATGACTGCTCATGCTGCGGGCAATCTGATTCATCATGTGTGTGGACGTATTTGCTTCAGTGAGAAATGCATGCGTGTCTACGTCATACACCGAGCCGTCCGTCATTGCCGTATAGAGGTATGACGTCGTGCCTCTGGAAGAAAAAAGATGCTCTGCTGGCACGAGGTCGTATCTTCCTGCAATCCATAATATGCGCTCGGCGCCAGAGTCGGTGATAGAGACGACCTTTACATATCCATCACGAATAGCGAGTAGCGAATCAACCGATGAGTTGTCATGAATGAGTACTTCACCTTTTGAGAATGAGCGTAAAGGGAATTGTCGGATAAAAGATACTGCATCCATCGTATAGTTTGATTATAGCAGGCTGTTGTAAGATTCCTTACAGTGCACAATGATCTTCTGCAGTAAGCTAGGCCTATAACTAAACAAAGGATTATGAAATGAGTATGAAGTTTATACCAACCAAAGTTCACGGAATATTAGACTATGTTGTGGCGGTCGC
>JALRDG010000001.1 GCA_023257055.1 Candidatus Saccharimonadia bacterium
TCGGGCTGGACGACTTGCACGCTGCTTTACCTTCTGCTTATAACGCGTAGCGGCGTTTTCACGCTGATGATCAATAAGTTCTTTCTGCGGCTGGATAATTACATATGGCACACCAGTATCATCTAGCGCATCTACAATTGCCTGTCCGTTGTAACGGTCCGGAGCGGCCGTGACCATTTCGGCAACGATGTTATCGACAATAAGCAGTGATTCATTTTCCTCTGCCTTGTGGACACCAGTTCCCTCAAGAATCGTCGCACCATTCTCATTTACGGACAATACACGACTTCCGCCTTCGCTACGGTACGCAAATCCGTCTGCCGCGTTAACGACGACGGCACCATTGGCACCCTTCTCACTATCAGAACGAAGTCGATTTGCAACTTTTTGCGCTGGCAGTCCTTCGACGTTTTGCGAGGTGATGTTTTTATCGACGAACAGAACATCAGACGAAAGGCCGTAAATATTTTTTTCGGCCCGTATTAAATTGTTATCGAACAAGTCTTCGTCACCTACCGCAAAGACATCTGGTACGTAATCACCACCCAAGACATGACGTCCAAGCGTTGAGCCATCTTTGACGTCGAGAATTTTAGTTTTTTCAGTTCGTTCTGCTGTTTGTATCTGTTCGGGAGCAATCGTCATATTACTTTCCTTATGTTTTCATCATAGTAGCATAAACGTGACAAAAAAGCAAGCCCCTGGTAAACGAGGCTTTACTTCTGACTGTTCAGTAGATTAGGATGCTAGACCGTAAGCTTCTGGATTGGCGTACCGCACAATGAGCTCCTTGGCTTCATATGGCAGCTTGCCATTTTCTGTCATAAGCAAACCCCAGCCATCGTAACGGTGATAGGCCAGCCCCATGTCATTCAATTCGCTCATTAGGGCATAGTTATTATGCATGGCATATTGCTTATTTGGGTCAGTCATCCCTAGTTCGGTGAGTGTTTCGTCGAAGGTCTGCAGCCAGCCCTCACCCCAGACAATCACTTCGGCCGGCGACCCTTGAAGTGACTCTACCGCAGTTGCCACGTCACCTGACGGTACTTGAGGAGCGCTGTTGCCGTCGACTTGAACTATTTCTTGGTACGTATCCGCAATAAGATCAAGTGCCCAGGATGGCATCGTACCGTCTGGCGTCATTCGAATCCCCCACTCTTCATATAACGATGGGTCGTGATAGGCTAGCTTCCCGGCCTCCAGTTGCTGCATCAGCGCGGAATCATTAAGAAGCTTCTCCTGCACTTCGCAGTCGGTAATACCCATTTGACGAAAGGTATCATACCAGCCTTCGCCAGGAGTAATTGTCCGCACGTCCTGCGTATAGTCTCGGTCGACAGACGGTGGTATTTCAACGCCAGTCTCGGGAGGCTCGGGTGCGGGCAGCTCCACTTCCGGTGGCGCTGGCACGGACAAATCAGCTTCGGGAATGTCTGGCGCTTCAAGGAATGGCGGCACGTCGCCATTCCAAGTTGGCGGCACGTCGACATCTAGCCGCGGGTCTTCCGGGATAGGAATTTCCGGGTACGAACAGTAATCTTCTGGTAGTCCAAGGTTTTGGTTAGCTTCTGGCGATGGACACAGCGGATCTACTTCGGGTTCCTGGAAATCAATGTCCGGCGCACGTAGCCCGTCGAGACCGAGCGCCTCAACGACGCCGCCATTATCATGTGCCCATTTTGCAAACAATAAAGCACCGAGTACCGCAGCGCCACCAAGCGCAACTGCTGCCGCGGTACGTCGACTTCGGCGGCGCTCGTATGCTTCGTCCGTTTCATTTTCACGACGGTCGGTATGTTTTAGCCGATTCTTTAAGAAGAACATATGTGTTCCGGCCGCTGCCGCTCCGCCGGCCAGCATAGCACCCAGTTTACCACCACGGCGCTTCGATCGACTGCGTTCGTTATCTGGACCGACAGTCATATTATCTTCGTCGTATGTATACCGAGCATGTGGCGTACTGCGGATTTGGCTTGCCGCCAAACCTGTAGCCGCGACCGGTACCGCTGCGGCAGCCCACGGCGGCGTACCGTTGCGCTTTTGACGCATAGTACGAGCAGCCGTCATTGCTGACACCACCTGCTCCGGAAAGTACACCGATGCATAGCTTGTGTCTTGACCGAGAAGTCCTTCTTCGATCGATCGCCAATTATCAAGCCCTGGCTCATTGCACATACGTGTCGCTGTCCCCGTATCGACGATCGTCAATACATCGCCAGGCTGTGGCTCGTAAACACCTGTCGGCGCTTCATGGCTGATCGGTCGAGAAGAGTTGCCGTTGACGAGCATAACATGACGGTCTGCTTCGAGGTGACTACGATACGCCACGCCATCCTCTGCTGTCACAATTGCCGCTCCACGTGACTTATTGATTGCACTGTCGATATGCAGTGCTTCAGCGGCCTTTTCGGCCGTCATACCCATGAGTGATACTGGCAAGCTTTTGTCGCCAACTGCCCGCTCGTCGTCACCAGCAATAATGACCACTCGTTCATTTGCGATTACTTGTTTACTTGATTCCGGTGCCTGGACGTATGTCGGAGGTAAATCTGCCCCTTCCTTACGCCGGAACACCTGCCGGCCATTCATGCGTTCATGAATGAATTCTCCCAGCTTTGTATTTCGCCAACCTTCCCCACGCTCTCGGTCTGTACGTTTTTCTGTCGTTTCGCGCATACATACATCCTGATTACTTTTACCTAGCATAATATAGAAAGTCACAAAAAAGCAAACCCTGCACGACACAGGGTTTACCATAGAGTCATCAGTGAACTACGAAAGTGTTCGTTTGACAAGTTCACGAGTGAAGAACTCGAGTTTGTCACCTTCTTCAAGGAGGAGTTTCTTTTCGGTCTTCAGGCTTAGTCCACACATTTCACCTTCGAAAACTTCTTTTGCTTCCTGCTGTTGGCGTTGGACTTTTGTCACCTCGACTTCGGCAACCTTCTCGTCATCACGCTTTACGCGAACAAGCACATTCGGGACGACTTTGCCGCTGATTACTTCACCACCAGCAATCACTTCGTCTTTCATCGTACGGAAGATACCCTTTACGATGAGGCTACCAATTTCAGTTTCAACAACCTCAGGAGCAAGCAGTCCTTCCATGGACATACGTGCATCATCAAGCAGTTCATAAATTACTTTATAGAGGCGAATCTGTACTTTATCGCGCATAGCGAGACGCTTTACGGCAGGCGGGAGCTCAACATTGAAGCCATAAATAACCGTTCCGTCATTTGCTGCACGACGAACATCGTTTTCAGAGATATTACCAACGCCACTACTGACGATACGCATGGTCACCTGCCCGCCGGTCTCTACAAGACGTAAACTGTCCATGACAGAGGTTAGTGAACCCTGTACGTCGGCCTTGACGATAACGTTGAAATCTTCAGCATCATGCTTCTGATTCATCATCTTGAGAAGGTCAGCGCCTGTGACGTTCGTACTGGCAGCCTTGCGTTCGTTTTCAATACGAGCCGCAGCTACGCGAGTACGAGCTTCTTTTTCGCTCTTCGCAATACCGAAGGTGTCACCAAACTGTGGTAGCTCCTTAAAGCCAGTAACCGTAACCGGCGTAGATGGGCCAGCTTCCTTAAGAGTTTTTCCACGGAAGTCGAGCAGTGTACGAACTTTTCCGTAAGCCGTTCCAGCCACTAAGAAGTGACCAGGCTTTAGCTTGCCCTGCTGCACAAGCAGGCCAACTACTGAGCCGCGGCCTGTTTCCATATGAGATTCAATAACAAGGCCTTCGGCCGGTACGTCGACGTCAGCTTTCAGTTCTTCGATGTCGGCAACAAGCAGTACGGTGTCAAGAAGTGCATCAATGCCCTGACCAGTCTTTGCGCTGACTTCTACCATCGGTACGTCGCCACCCCAACCTTGTGCGTCGGCAATCACGCCATGTTCAGCGAGCTGCCCCATTACCATGCCGGGGTTAGCAGTTTCTTTATCGATCTTGTTGATCGCTACGACCATTTTTGCATTGGCATTACGCGCAAATCGAATTGCTTCGATCGTTTGCGGCTTCACGCCATCGTCGGCAGCAACAACAATAATAACGACATCTGTCAGTGTCGCGCCATGCTGACGAAGTGCGGCGAATGCCTCATGACCGGGCGTATCGAGCAAGGTAATTGTTCGGTCATTCCGAACCGTCTGATAGGCGCTAATGTGCTGGGTAATGCCACCAGCTTCACCTTCAGTTGCTTTTGTTGCCAGCACTGCATCAAGTAGGCTAGTTTTACCATGGTCGACATGCCCCATCACCGCCACAATTGGCGGGCGCTCTACAGCCATATCCGACAGTTCACGTACTTGGCGAGTAATTACTTCGCCGCCTTCTTTTTTCTGAAGTTCAACGTCGAGTCCAAGTTCTTCGACGATAATGGTTGCCGTTTCAAAATCAATCCGTTGATTGATCGTCGCGACGATACCGTTCTTAAAAAGCTCCCCAATAAGAGTTGTAACAGGTAAATTCAGCGTTTCAGCGAGCTCACCTACGGTGATTGAATCGGCGATTTGTACTATTTTTTCTGCCATTGCTATTTACGCTCCTTTTTACCTGCTAGCCCTACTGGGGAGCAGTTTATGTTCTGTTTGTATAGTTCGAATAAACTACTTCTTCTTGTTAGCTAAGCTAAGAGAAATCTTGCGGTTGTCTTTGTCGATTTCAAGAACCGTGAAGTTCTTGCGTTCGTTTAGAGTAAAGACTTTTTCAGGGTCAGTACCATCACCACCAAGCTCTGATACATGTACCAGTGCTTCAACTGCTGGGCTAATCTGTACGAATGCACCAAATGGTGTGATTCGAGTTACTGTTCCTTCTACGTCGTTGCCAGGTTTAAACTGCTCAACTTCATCAAGCCATGGATCTTGCGTTAGCTGCTTGATAGAAAGGTTCAAGCGATCCTTGTCGATAGCGATAATCTTCGCATCGATGTTCTGACCAACCTTTACGTAGTCACTTGGGTTGTTGACACGCTCCCAAGAGATTTCTGAGATATGCACGAGGCCTTCAATACCTTCAACGTTGACGAAGACACCAAAGTCAACGACACCAGTGACCACGCCCTTGACGGTATCACCCACCTTGAGCTGCTCGAAGCGAGCTGCCAGGCCGTCCTTGATAGCTTCTTTCTCAGAGAAAATCAGCTTGTTAGCCTTGCGGTCTGCATCGAGGATGCGGACTTTAAGGCTCGTACCGACCAATGCATTCAGGCGCTGCAGAATTTCATCCTTGTCGCTTGAACCAACACGTGGGTAGTGTTCAGCAGATAGCTGTGAAACTGGCAGGAAGCCGCGTACACCTTCGTATTCAACCAGTAGGCCACCACGGTTTGCGTCGTATGGAGAAACATCGATGATTTCGCCGACGTCCATCTTCGCCGCCACTTCGTCCCAACCGCGATCCTTCGCGGCCTTTCGGAGTGAAAGCAGTGAATAGCCGTTATCAAGCTCGGTGTCGACGACACTTGCCGTAACTTCGTCACCTTCTTTGAGTGTTCGCGAGAACCCGACTTCTCGGCGAGGCACGTATCCGAT
>JALRDG010000089.1 GCA_023257055.1 Candidatus Saccharimonadia bacterium
ACTGTACGCTTGACGCAACGCCACTTTCAAAAGCTGAGGTCACGATGGACGCTGGAGCGTATCAGGATATTACCGATCCAAGCGTATTCGTAAAATTCAAGCTGAACGATGGTCGCCAGATTTTGGCCTGGACTACTACGCCATGGACACTGCCAGCCAACACGGCTCTCGCGGTGAACAAAGATTTTGTCTACGCCGAAGTAGAGCTTAATGGTGAGCGGTTAATCTTGGCGAAGGATTTGCTAGAAAAAGTATTAGTCGATGAAAAACATCAGCCACTCAATTATAAAGTGATTGGAGAGCTGCGGGGTAGTGAGCTCGTTGGACGAGAATACCAGCCACTACTGGGCACGCACCGCGGCGAAAACGCGCACAAAGTATGGTCAGCCGATTACGTCACGACCGAATCGGGTACCGGAATTGTTCATATCGCACCAGCGTACGGCGAAGAGGATTTCGTCATGGCACGCGCAAATAAGATTCCGGTCGTTCATGCAATTGACGAAAACGGTGTATTCACTGAAAGTGACTGGGAAGGGCAGAACGTTTGGGAGATCAACAAGCAGATCGCCAAGGACTTGAAAGAGCGTGGCATTGTTTGGAAGATTGACTACATCCGTCACTCGTATCCGCACTGCCATCGCTGTGGTACGAAACTGATGTACCGTGCGCACCCGAGTTGGTTTATGGATATTGACGGCCAGCGGCAGAAGATGCTGGAAAAGAATGGGAATATTAACTGGTTCCCGACGCATGTTAAAAACGGCCGCTTTGCGAAAACAATCGAGCAGGCGCCGGACTGGAACTTGTCTCGCGATCGTTTCTGGGCGACGGCTATGCCGGTGTGGAAGGGAACAGATACAGACGGCAACGTATTTACGAAAGTCGTCGGCTCGTATGAAGAGCTGAAAGAGCTTTCTGGCGTGGAGCTTGACGATTATCATCGCCCATGGGTAGATGACATCACCTTTGAAATCGACGGCGTAAAGTACGAGCGCATTGATAAGGTAATGGATAGCTGGTTCGAAGCTGGCTCCATGCCGTTTGCACAATTCCATTATCCATTTGAAAACAAAGAAAAGTTCGAAGCCAACTTCCCGGGTGATTTCATTGTCGAATATATCGGCCAGGTTCGTGCGTGGTTCTATTACATGCACGCTATGAGTACGGCACTATTTGGTGACAATTCGTTCAAGAACGTCATCGTGACTGGTAACGTGGCTGGTAATGACGGCCGCAAGATGAGTAAGAGCTACGGTAACTTTACCGACCCAAATGAATTGATGGATACCTACAGCGCCGACAGTCTGCGCTACTTGCTACTGTCGAGCCCGCTCTTGAATGGCGAAGACTTTGCCTTGCAAGATAAAGAGGTCGGTGACGTTGCTCGCAAGCTTTCCATGATCTGGAACATGTATGACTTCTTTACGATGTACGCCGAAGTCGATGGCTGGGAATTCGATGGCGAACTGAAAGATCCTATTGACGAAGCAGAAAACCCACTCGATATCTGGATTATTTCGCGCCTGCACCAGTTGGTGGAGCAGGTAGAGAAGAATATGGACAGCTACAACATTCCAGATGCGTTGTCGCCGATCCTGCCATTTATTGACGATGCGAGTAACTGGTTTGTTCGTCGCTCACGCCGCCGCTTCTGGAAGGGTGAGGATGATAGCGACAAAGAGATGGCCTACAAGACATTGCATTACGTATTGGTTCGCTTGGCTTATGTGCTGGCGCCATTTACGCCATTCCTCGCCGAGGAGCTGTATCATCAGCTGACCGGTGATGAAGAATCAATCCACCTGAAAGACTGGCTGCCGGCTGGCCGCGTAAACGAACTCGTTATGAACGACATGGAGACAGTTCGCGACTATGTAAACCAAGGTCTTAGTTTGCGCGCTAAAGCTCGT
>JALRDG010000091.1 GCA_023257055.1 Candidatus Saccharimonadia bacterium
TCCCCAACACTTAGCTCGCTGACTTTAATAGTGCGGCTTTCCCCATTTTCGATTAGTTCGGCTTCATCTGGCAAAAGTTTCGCAAGTTCATTGAGCGCACCTTGTGCATTTTCAACTGACGCCATCTCTAGCCAGTGGCCAAGCAGCATAATTGTAACTAGAGTAGCGAGTTCCCACCAGAAGTCCATACCACTGACGAGCTTGAATGTTACGAGTGCGCTGTATACGAACGCTACAGTGATTGCCATCGAGATAAGAGTCATCATACCCGGCTGCCTTGCGGCCAATTCTCCGCGTGCACTCTTTAGAAAAACAAGACCTCCGTATAGAAAGATGACCGTACCAAGTGCAGCTGGAATATACTCACTGCCGAAGAACGTTAGTTCAAAGCTAAGCCAGCCTTGAATAGTGTGCGAAAACAGTAATGTTGGAATGGTGAGCAACAGGCTTAGCCAGAACTTTTGCTTAAACATGTTTGGGTTATGCCCAGCATGTTTATCGTGCCCATACTTACGATGTTCGCCATGAGAGGATTGCTTAACTTTTTCAAGTGCCATATGGCACTTTGGACACATGCCAGGTTTATCTGATGTCACTTCCGGGTGCATCGGGCAAGCATACTTTGCACCGGATTGTTTAGAAGTGTTATCGTGATGCTGGTGCTGGCTCGATACTCCATCTACTGCATGATGATCAGAAACCAGTTTCATATTACACTTTGGACACACTCTAGGCTTATCGCTCGTAACTTCTGGATGCATTGGACACGTGTATTTTGACATAATCTCTTCCTTTTCGTCTTAATGTTATTTTTTACGTTTTAATTTGTATACTTTTAGGATTTCTTCGGTTGCATGATCCTCTTGGCCGCTCTTTATCTGTTGAATGACGTGGGTACTGAGGTGGTTTTCGAGTAACAAGTCTTCGACACCCGATAGTGCCTCTTTGATCGCTGATGCTTGCGTAATAATGTCGATACAGTACGCACCCTCCTCGACCATCTTTTGTAGTCCGCGAATCTGGCCTTCGATAATTTTAAGACGGCGAACAGCTTGCGGTTTCATTTCTTTCTTCATACTATAACAATACCCCACTGGGGTATAAGCGTCAACGTTATTTATAGTATATCTTCAGGCAGCTTCTATAATCAGCAATGTCTCAGACGAAAAACATTCCCGTTTCCTCATATGACATGAGATGTGATTTTTCTTACTTTTGGTTATATCTAGCTAAAAGCTTACACTAGCTATCAAAGTTGATACTTTTGTGGCAAAATCCGCCGCTCCGGCTGTTGTTGCCATGGCGGATACGGTTCCCCAAGCTAACTGTATGATTTGCTTATTAGGCTTTGGTGATACGACTTGGTTTTTAATAGTGTCGATATTATTGACAGCTTCTAGCTTCTGCTCGCCTGTCAGCTGTTCAGATTTCTGCAAAGCCTCAGACAGCTCATCAAGGGCGCGCACAGCATCGATGTTTGTTTGCGATACCGAACCATAATTATTGCCACTGATGATTATTGAGTGGTTAGCAGTGATTGAGGTTGCAGAGACTGGCGACATCTTTAGTTCTTTGACATGCAGTTCATTGTCAAAATATTGGTAGATTGGCCTTACCATCACATCGATATACTTACGGATGTGGTCAATGATTTTTCGTGAGCCTCCGGCATTAAAGTGACGCCCAATTGAAAGCAGATCGTCTTTATACTTTTCTAATACTGCAAGTAAAAAAGACATTCGCTCTTGCTTGTTGCGCGGTAGCGAAAGTTGGGTATTATATAGACTTTTTACCCATTCATCTATGTCGATAGTGTTTTCGGGAAAGGCTGCAATCATTTCGGTGATAAGCTTGGCGCTATGTAAAAAGTCGAGGAAATCATTGGCGGCGATTTCCACTGAGTCAAAATCTGCCGAATTGAGATTAGCAAACTCGACTTGTAGTTGTTTACGTACTAATCTAATGTCCATGCTTTTTAAAAGCCTTTCCTAAATCATTAAATGCTTGATTTACTTCATAAACGGCACGCTTTGTATTACTGTCGCCGTCTACAAGTTGAATAGTTTTGAGGCAGCCAACACAGATAATAGACGAACCGTTAATGGCATCATTCACTGTTGCTGTGTTTATAAAGCCACAGTCGGGGCAATTAAAGCTAATTTCTACTCCCTCAAGATTCATGCCTTTATTATACCTTGCTTATGACTTAGATTTACTTATTGCGTCGATTCTTTCTGGCGAGACTTAAGTGATGGGCATGCATATCATCCGAGTCGCTTATAGGATCAAGGTCAGTGCCAAACGACAATGCCCTTCCCCTGCGCTCAGGCCCGAACTTTAGAGCGAAGTCAAGATGTACCAGAACTTACCTAAAATTTATGCCGTCGGCGCAATACGTGTTTCTACCGAAAAGCAAGGTCGCGACGGTGACTCGCCTGACGACCAGAAGCGACAGATCGAACGCTTTAGCGAGACGCGTCATCTAACGATACGGAAATACTTTGCCTTCTTAGAGTCAGGTTCAAAAGTTGCTCAGCCTATGCAAGAAGCAATCGATTACTGTAAAGACCCGAAAAATCAGATTAAATTCTTCATCATTAAATCGATTGACCGCTTTACCCGTGGTGGTTCACGAATATACGAAGATCTAAAAGATCAACTCGAAGCCTGCGGCGTTACTCTCGTAGATGTGTACGGAGTTATTAGCTCCGAAAAAGTAAACACCCTCGATCACTTAGGCTTCAAATATAAATGGAGCGAATACTCGCCTAGTAAGAAAACCGAGATACTAGAGGCGGAACGCGCAAATGATGAGCTGCGCGA
>JALRDG010000141.1 GCA_023257055.1 Candidatus Saccharimonadia bacterium
TACCTTCTTGTGCCTGCTGTTCAAGGGCAGCTTCAATTTCATACTTATCGTAAGGCATGCCGGTCTTTTCATTTTTGCCGCCAGCAATTGCTATTTTTGCGATGTCAGCAGTTAATACCTTTAGAGTTGTATTTTGCTTAAGCGCCTGTGCCTGCATAAGAATTTGCGTATTCTTGAGACCTTCTTGTTCGAGTTTTGCTAACTTGCTTTCTGCATCCGCCATGGCACTGAGACGCCCACCCGGATCTATACCGGCGGCTATACGCTGAGACACCTGTGAGTGTGCGTAGAGAGGATTTTCAGTATCATGAGACTCTATAGACATCATATCTGCAAAATCTTTTTGACGGACATATGAGGCGGACTGTTTACGTAGTCCTTGAAGAGCTACGTCTTCACTACTGACGCGTAGTTTCTCAACTTCTCGTTGCAGGATATCTGCATTTAAGCCCCACGGAGCGACACGCGGTGTTTTAGTGCGATATTCTTCAAGTTGCGCCTCAGTGGCAGTAGTTGCTTTATTCAATAGCTCTTTAGATGCTTCAAGGTTTACATTGTCAATGTGAAGCTGACTGCCTCGGACATTGATTTTATTTTGTAGTTCAGTCTTGACTGCATTTTCAGCCTGCTCCTTGAATACATGCGCGGAGTGTTCAGCTTCGTGCAAGCGGTGACCGGCGCTAGATTGTGCGAACATTGCGTCAGACATTTCATTATTCACCTTTTGAAGGCCTTCGCGCTCGCGCTGGTCATCATCGCGGAACATGGCGTAGCGGCGTAGTGCATTGCGAGGACGCTTCAGTTCTTCGGTGCTCATTCCGCGATTGCGGCGCATCGTGAGTGCTCGTGACTGATCGTAACGGCCCTGTGACCATTTCTTGGTGCGATCGATCATACCGCGGTTAGTGTTGTTGACCATACCGGCAATACGCGTAAGGACGCTTCCACCAAGCTTTAGAAGTAATGGCACGATTGCCAGCGGCGCTACCTGAACGGCCATACCTAGGATAACGACAGTAATGTCATCGGCATTTTGGATAATTAAGATACCAGCTAGCTGTGCGCCACCAAATACCAATGAGAACGCTGGGAACAATATCAGCATGTTGATAAACAGGTCGCGCCATTTGTCGAACCATTTTTCGGTGTTCGGTAGTAAGTAGGCTACCATCGCCAGCGGTGCGACAAGCACGAGAATTGTCAGGATGGCCTGGCGAGCGGTTAGGATAAGGAGGACAACGAGAACAGACAGGAAGGCGCCGAGTAGAACCGGAAGAAGCAAGTAGAACGCACCGACACTCGCTGCACCAAGTGATCCGAGTGCTGCTGCCCCACCGATAACTGTGGCAGCGCCAATCGCCCCGCCCGAAAGAACGAATCCGGCGACGCTTTCCCAGGAAATTAGGTCCCAGCTATTACTATTGCTGCCGAGAACCACATTGCGCATATCAATGAACAATTGCTGGAACGACGCGCCAAGGATGTTCGAGAGGTCGATAGCAATCGCACAGATCCAATATGAAATATTCACTAGAATGGCGGCGATAATCAGGCGCGGGAGCAGCTTCTTTAGGCCGTAATTACCGATTCCCATCGAAGTAAGCTGAGCGTAAATAATCACGAGGAACGTAATAACAAAGGCGATATTTGCCATGTTGCGCATGACGCTCCATGAGCGCATCATGACGTTATCGTTCGTTGTACCGAGTGGCCGGACCTCCAGGAAGCCATCAATAACACCGAAAATCCAGTCCATACCTTTAGCGAGCATGGTCGTGAGCGGACAGATGATCCAACCAAGGCCATCAACTTTACACGACGACGCCCCGCTCTCGATGTCTTGCTCGGAAGATTGATCGGCTTGTTCTGCTGTAGCGGTATCAATAGAGACGGTGCGGGCGGTTGAAATATTATCGGCGCTACCGTTTTGGCTCTCTTGGAAGGATATATGCTGGGCTTCGTTTACATCAGCGATATTCGTATCACTAGAGAAGTAAATCGCCTCTTTATTGGTACCGGCGAATGGCACGGTATTACCGGTATGGATGAATACACTAGCATTGGCAGGAATATTGACCTCTTCAGGGATATCATCAGCCGAGGCCCGGGTAAACTCCTTGCCGTCGTACATCAGCTTCCCTTCTTGCCACTGAACGTCCGCTGCGTGAGCGACCGGAGCCGCAACAAGCAGGTATGCGAATATCAGCGCCAAAGCCGCAAAGACAAATGAGAGAAATTTCCGTTTCGATAGTGCATCGAACGGATTGTGTAAGACTCCATCCCACATTACTGTCCAACAATATCACGTTTACCAGATAAAGTCAATATTTTACTAGTGTAAAATTAGCAGCTACTCTGCATCATTCCATTTACAAATAAGCAATAATGTGATAGAATATTATCAGTGCTTTTCGAGGACTTCTCGTGAGGCTATCGTACCTTTTAGGAAAGGAAGTGTTCTCCCATGAGCACGAACAATACCCAGCCCGCCCCTTGGGCGCAGAATACGTCTGCGCAGACGGCTCCAACAGAGACGGTCAGCGCAGAGCGCGAGCCGGCAACGGCACGTTTGCCGCAATCGCAGGCATCTTCGGATGCCACGCACGACTCGAGCAGCTCGAAGGAGCAGCACGAGACGAAGCCCGTGGTGGCAAACACCGAAGCAGCCGATGCGTCGGAAGACAACATCAAACAGCGATCGCATGCCACGATGGCATGGGGTATGCTCGGCATCCTGTCTATCGTCCTGACGATGTTGACCTTGTTCGGTGTCGTCGTGCAGTTCGTCGGCTGGCTTTGCGTGCTGCTCATTGTGCCGCTTGTGGTCGTGTTCGTCCTGATGCTTCTGTCTGGACGCAAGGACGAATCGAACAGCAGTGGGCGTGGCTCGGCCATTGCCCTGCTGGTGATGACCGTCGTGTTCGCCGTCGTGCTGCTGCTTCTGCTGTTCAGCCAGATGGCGGAACTCGCCTTCACTGCGGTGCTCAGCCTGTTCTACCTGCTGGTCGAAAACGTCACTCTGGCGCGCATCATCTTCGTGATCGTGGCGCTGGTGGTGTTGATCCTCCTGTTCAAGCGTCGTGCTGACGCTCAGGCGTGGGTTGAGCGTAGGACGAAGCGTCGGTGGCATCTGATCACCTACGTTGTTGCCGCGCTTGCGATCGTCGTGCTGATTTGGTTGATCATGCCGTTGATTCTTGGCGTTCTGTACGCCGTGTCGGGCATCGTTCTGTCGTTTGGCTTGGCGTTCGTCGCCTTGGTGAGCTACGGCATCTTTCTCACGAGTGAGAAGGCCGACAAGCTGGCCATCGCTGCGATGATTGTTGCTCTGGTGGCGTGGTTCTTGCTCGTTGGCGCTTCGGCGTTCTCCGCATGAGCACCTGATCACTTTCCTATCCGCTCGCCCCTCTCGTACTTCGGTATGGGAGGGGCTTTCTTTTTACTGATTCGGTGGGAACGGTGAAGATGAGGTACCGCTTGGACCACCAGGTTGTGCCGGGCCATCAAAACCACGACGTCGGCCATACTCTCGGCGCAGTTTATCGTGCGTGCCGCCAGCGCCAGATAGGTTCTGTGTCTTACCGATACCGTCAATAATTTCCTGTGTCGTCATTTTGTTGATACCTCCAACAGACTGAATTCTACTTTCAATATTGTTGACGATCGTCTGATTAATTGTCACATTGTCGGTTTTTTGTGATGTATATCGAGTGTAGTCGTTGGTATTAGAGGCAGCCGCACCTGAAGTACTTGTAGGTATATTCGGTGGCGATGGAGGTGTTACGGGAGCGGCGACAGGTGTAGTAGCCGGGCTAGCGATATCGGCATTTTGTATCTGAATTGTCTGCCCGTTCCCCATTGTGCCTGCTGCCGAACCGAATACTGCGCCCATGGCTGCTGCCGCAGCCGTTGAAACGACTGGAGCTGGTCCGCTGGTCTGTCGATTTTGCCACTGCTGCTGTTGCTGCTGTTGCTGCTGCGGGGATTGCTGGGTCGGCGCGCCCGA
>JALRDG010000097.1 GCA_023257055.1 Candidatus Saccharimonadia bacterium
GGATACTACGTACACCTGCCGAATGGATATATAATAGATACATGAGTCGAATACCCCTTGCCGAACAGATGCGCCCCGAGACACTCGACGAAGTGATCGGCCAGACACATCTTTTGAGCGATGGCGAAATTTTACGCAATATCGTAAAGAACAAGCAGCCAGTTAGTCTAATCCTCTGGGGGCCGCCAGGTACCGGAAAGACGACATTGGCGCGCATTATCGCAAAAGAGGTAGAAGCAGAGTTTATCGAATTGTCGGCTGTGACTAGCGGTAAAAAAGACGTCGAAAAGGTTATTGAGCATGCTCGCCAAAACTGGAACCTGCAACTTCGTACCGTACTGTTCGTTGATGAAATTCACCGCTTCAATAAAGCACAACAAGATGCCTTCTTGCCGCATGTCGAATCCGGCCTCATAACGCTCATCGGCGCCACAACTGAAAACCCAAGTTTTGAAATCATCACTCCCCTCCTGAGCCGTAGCCGCGTGCTCGTACTCAAGCCGCTAAAGAAGCAAGAAATTATCAATATAGCGAATCGTGCACTTGAGCGAATCGAGGCAAAAGTACCCGTCAGTCCCGAGGCAATTGATTACCTCGCCGAACTTTCAGGGGGCGATGCTCGTGTCGCTCTTGGCAATTTGGAACTTGCACTGCAAATTGCCAAGACATCAGTAACGCCAGAAACTATCAAAACCGCCGCCCAGACAAAAGTGCCAGGCTATGATAAAAAAGGTGACATGCATTACGATGTCGTATCGGCGTTTATAAAAAGTATGCGCGGTAGCGATGTTGACGCCGCGCTGTATTATCTTGCACGAATGATTGATGCCGGTGAAGATCCGAAATTCATCACTCGACGAATGATTATCTTTGCTTCCGAAGACATAGGACTCGCTGGCAATGGTGCCCTCGGACTTGCCGTCCAAGCATTTCAGGCGGTGGATAGAGTTGGCATGCCAGAGAGCTCTTACATATTGTTCCACGTTGCTGCAGCCTTGGCAAAATCAAAAAAATCACGCCAGACGAGCGCTGCGATGTATCGTGCGCAAGAACTTGCGAAGCGGTTTCCTGACGCGCCGGTACCGCTACATATTCGCAACGCACCCACTAAACTTATGAAAGACCTTGGATACGCCAAGGAATACAAATGGGAAGCCGGCTTTAAGCACAAAAAAGGATTCCTGCCAGATGAACTGGCAGGTGAATCTATTTTTTCTTCTGAGTAGTTTTACGGGTCGTGCTAGCCTTCTTCTTCGTAGTAGTCTTTTGCTTAGATGTTGCTTTCTTAGCTGGGCCACGGGGCTCTACCCGTTGTTTTGTTGCTCGAATCGTTTCAACATACCGTTGAACATATTCCTCCGCCATTTTCTGCGCAGAAAACTTTTCTTCGACAGACCGACGACAATCTTCAGGATTGATTTCGTCTACTCGAAGCATATATTCAGCAAATTCTTCTTCGTTCTTCGCCAGGAATCCATTCACGCCATGGTCGATAATCTCCGGCATAGCACCGCGATTCATAGCAACCACTGGAGTACCGCAGGCTAATGCTTCAATTACCGCCATGCCAAACGGCTCTTCCCATTCAATTGGAAATAGTAACGCCTTGGCGTTTCCAAGGAACTTCATTTTCCTATGGCCGCTAAGGTTGCCGGCATAGGTGATACGTGAGTAACGCAGTACATATGGCAGAATTTTATCACTGTAATACTTGAACTCTTCATTCTGACGATACCGACTCAGTGGATTAGATAGCTCCACAATCAATTTGCGGTTAGAGCCTATACCTGCAACCGTTCCCGCCATGCGAAGTTTTTTCTTATGCTTCGCTGCCAGTTTTGCGGCTAAATGCTGGTTTTTATCCTTTGTAAAACGAGCTAGCGTAATGTAGTAATCCTTCTTTTCGGCAACAAACGGAAACTCATTAACATCGATAGCATTATGAACAGCCGGTAGTAGGATATCGCCAATTTCTTTCGGCGCCGATTGCGCCATTGCCTCTGATATACACACCATGCGCAGCTTGCCATCTAGATTCATAAACTCTAACTGAGGACGATTATCCTCTTGGCCGTCTGCCATAGAATCCTTCGATGAAAACGGTGGGCCGTGGAACGTATGCAGTGCCGGCGGCACGTTTTTGCCCCGCGTAGCAAGCGCAAAGAACGACGGACCAATATACGGGTTATGGTCATGTATGATATCGAAATTACCATCTTCCTCGATATACTTAAGGGCGTAATGCAAGTGCGTCTGCATTACTTGCAACGGTGCGTCGTAATACGGCCAATCAATTTTTTCGAACAGCTCCTCTTTATAGTAGGATACTGTTTTAACGCCACGCATTTTGTGTGCGCTATTTGCGAATAATACAACCTCATGCCCTTCTCGTTTCAGTTCGTCGACCAAACTTTGTACGACGAGTTCGATACCGCCGTAGCCCTGGATAGGAAGTGCTAACCACGGGGGAGCAATCATGGCAATGCGCAACTTCTTATTAGTTGAACTACCCACCTTTTTTGCTGTAGTTGAACGTGATGATGCTTTCATAATGTTCTACGAGTATAGCAAATTTGTTATACTAATACTATGACACAGGTATCTGGGCCACCAAACGATAATAGCGGCGCGACGAATATTCCTCAAGATTTTCGTCTTCTCGAGGGAGAAAAGCTGCTTGAACCTGTAATTACTCACGCGCCACGTAAAATCCAGAATCAACCTTCAAGCTTGAAGCAGATTTTGCGATTAACTCGCGCCAATGATGACCATGCAATAGGAGCAACAGGCCCAAGCATGGCTGCTATTGCGCTCGACGCCCAAGACCTTGGTGATACAGACGGCGACACCCCGGATCACTTGCCGTAGCCCTTGGCGGCGGCTTCTTCGGTGTCGGCGACGATGCGGTCGGCGACGTCCTTCGGAAGGGGCAGGCGCGGCGGGCGGCAGGGGCCGCCGTACAGGCCGAGCACGTCCATCGAGAGCTTGATGGACTCGACGAACTCCGTCTTGGTGTCCCAGCGCAGCAGCTTGTGCAGGTCGCGGTAGATCACCTTGGCGCGCTCGAGGTCGCGCACGTCTCCCGAGGTGGACAGGCGGAACAGCTCGACGGTGGCCTGCGGGAT
>JALRDG010000027.1 GCA_023257055.1 Candidatus Saccharimonadia bacterium
GGTTTGGTAGGCATGATTCTTGCCAAGCCAGCCATCTGGAAGTGAGGAGCCGGCAACAAACCGTACGCCAGCATGGGCAAACGATTTAATGAGGTACGATGTATTGTCGTGCGATTCATCGTCGAATACAATAATCTCCAGTTTCGGGTACCGGCTAG
Organism: Candidatus Saccharimonadia bacterium; assembly: GCA_023257055.1. GTDB lineage: Bacteria > Patescibacteriota > Saccharimonadia > Saccharimonadales > Saccharimonadaceae > JALRDG01. The sequence goes on from JALRDG010000027.1 coordinate 159, forward strand.
CGATGACACTTTCAAGGCACTGCGTCATGGCGTTAGTTTCGTTTCTTGCAGGAATACAAACACTGACGCTCGGAAGCTCATCGAGCGTCTGCGCTTCGGAAAGCAGGCGATGCATCGTCTGTACGCGAAAAGCTCGTCGCAGCCGCACAAAAAAGAACAGTGCCACTCCGGCATACATTACAAGTACTACGCTGAGCATAAGCAAAATCATCCTCTTCACTATAGCATATAGCCGGGGTCATATTGACAGATTTGGCTACCTGCGCGTATACTATGTATTGACAGTCTGCATAAGCAGACTTTATTTAATTGGGAGAGTTTCGTCGTGGCAGACAAAAAGCAAGCGAGCAGCGAGAAAACGGTGGTGACCCGCATCAAAGCGACCGAACCCACTCCGTCCGCTAAAAAGCAAAAAAAGAAAACAGACACAAAAAAAGTTCGGCAAGTGCGCACAACAGAAGAGCGACCAACGAAAAACCCAATCGTTAACTTCTGGCGTTACGTAAAGGGTGCATGGCAAGAACTTCGACAAGTTCATTGGCCAACCCGCCAAGCAACATGGAGCATGACAGGCGCAGTGCTAGCATTCAGTGCAATTTTTGCAGCCCTTATCCTACTGCTTGATGCCGGATTCCAACTATTATTTGAACAAATTTTGAAATAAGGATAGAGACAATGGGACAAAATCGTTACGACAGCACGCGCGCATGGTACGCCATCCACACCTACAGCGGCTACGAAGAAAAAGTAGCTGACAGCATTCGTCAGCGCATTAATGCCGTCGACATGGCCGACAAAATTTTCGACGTCATGGTACCAAAGGAAAAGCAGATTCAAATCAAGAACGGCAAACGCAAAGTTATCGAAGCAAAGATTTTCCAAGGCTACGTACTTGTTGAAATGAAACTGACCGATGAAACATGGTACATCATCCGAAACACTCCAGGTGTCACCGGTTTTGTTGGCGCCGACACCACACCGACTCCTGTTTCTGAAAAAGAAATCACAAAAATCAAGAAGCGTATGGGCGTAGAAGACCCTAAGCATCAAATTGATTTCGCCGAAGGGGAAGTCGTCTCTATTACCGACGGACCATTCAAAGGATTCGATGGCGCTATTTCTGAAATCGACACCCAAAAAGGTAAGATCAAGGTTATGGTCAGTATGTTCGGTCGCGATACACCAGTAGAGCTCGACGCACTGCAGGTGAAAAAAGTTTAGTTTATCTAGTACGCCATAAAAAACACCGAGCGATAAGTCGGTGTTTTTTATTTATACACATAAATAGGCACCGGATCAGAGCACTTACGCCTAGTAACGCTCGCATCATTTAATTGGGTTATTTTACCATATCTACTTGCATAAACTGTATCTTCATGTATAAACTACTGCATGAACGAGCACGACAAATTCCCAAGCCAGCCAAATGAAGAAGCAGGAAACCATGAAGCGTTTCAACTCGACCTTGATGTCGACATGAACGAAAATCCACTTCTTGCCGCAACACTCATGCATAGCCAAACGCAAGGTGATATATTATCACAAGTGTCTGCCATGCAAGAGGGCGCAGGTGGGCCGACGCGGGATGAAGCCGGCGTAATACTTAACCAGCAGTTAAACGAACTTTATACGCAAACAAAAAACGTCTTCGAGGCATTCGCTGGTAGCGACGAAGACATCGAAGACGCGGCGCGCATGTTTACTACATTTTACATAAGTGAACAGGAGCAGCGACTGGCACATCTTGTTCAGACGACCAATCAAAACCCATATAAGTCGTATGAAGATGAAAACTTTTTCGAAGCGACTAAAGCAACGATGCACATGTATCGCGGACTAAGCGAAGAAGGCAATTACGAAGACAGCCTGAAAAAGATGTACTGGATGGAAATCATGACAAATTTCCAAGCATTCGCCGAGCAGCTACCACCTAATCTTGAAGAATTACGCATACAAGCTGAAAGAGAAGTTGCTGCCCAGGAGTTAAAGGCGAAACTTCGTCGCCGCGAACAGCTCGAAGACGGCGCACGATCAGCCGCAAAAGCCGTGCTCACCGGGCTCGTCATCGGTACTACAATTCGCTTCCTTAATAAACCGCGCTAGGGCTTGCCCAGTATGCCTAACTTTCGATTACGTAATCACTCGAAAATAATTTAGCCCAATTGAATCACCGAAATTACGTAGATGCTGATCGCAGTCGGCGCGCTGGCTATGGTGCGCACGCATGACGGCAATAATTTGCTCCCGGTAGGCGCGTGCATCGATAACTTCGTCTATTTCGTTCTCTTTGCGGCCCGGTTCCATATAAATCCAGTCGACATTCGGTTCCGGTGCATGCTGGTAAGGTAGGCAAACAAGACGCACCTTTTTAAAGCGGCTATCTTTTTTGCGTAACGTATAGTACGCCCAACACGTCGCTCGAGCAGCGACGATGTGATCAATATGTCCAGTGACACCATTCAAATCGATTGTCATGAGTTCGATTTCCGTCTCGTCAACTGCCGACCTAATTTCATTCGTAATAAGATCGACTAGCTGTCGCCCTATCTCGACCATACTGTCATTTGTCAGCTGGCCATCTTTATATCCCAGATAATGGAGTTTCCGTGCGCCAATCAATCGCCCCGATTCGCGCCATTCTTTTTCACGCACGTCCATAAGATTAGGGACATTATCTGGATTGACACCCGCTTCTCCAAGCGTAAGTGTTACCATCTGCACCTCAACACCGTCCGCCGCCTCCATGAGTAGCGTACCGGCCGGTCCAAATGCCTCGTCATCCGGATGAGCGAATATGCCAAAAAGTATTTTCTTCATACGCTCAGTGTACCTATCACAACGACACATGAAAAGACTATACTTATAGTATGAATATAATAAAGTATGTTGACACTGCAAAACAGGAGGGTGGTGTTACAGCTCAATGGCCATCCGGAAAACTGATACACAAAGATGATGCGTGGTACTTTCCAGCACTTCCGGACGAAACCGTCATCACATCCGAAGATACTCTTGAAAAAGCGTTAGATAACTTTCTTGCTCGTTTCGATAGCGAACTGCAAAAGGACGATCGCTACCTCGGTATATGGTTTGACAAGGAAGCTAATAGGTATCATATCGACGTTAACTGTCGCGTAGAAGATACAGCTAAAGTTATAGAAATGGCAAACACATTTAGCGCAAACAGTACGTATAAAATCAAAAGTATCTATAACATCCGACGTGACACAGAAATCGCCATCGATGCATAGATATTGACTTTCTATTGTATTTATGCTAATATAGCTACTATCTAGTTTGGCTGCCGCCTACTAGCGACCCTAGGAATAGGAGTTTACCGTGAAGCTGGACCCGAAGGGCAAGAAGCGCGACGACCGTAAGCGTGCCATCAAGAACGCGATGCGCAGTCGCAACTACGACACGTCGCGTACGCCCGACGGCGAGCAGCTCGACCGCTGGTCTTGCCAGCGTCGTGCGAAGTCGGTCGTCAAGAACAAGAAGAAGAGCGCCCGCAACCTGATCAACAGGCAGTTGCACTCTGAAGCTCTCGGCGACGACACCGGCGTCTCCGAGCTCTCCGACAACAAGCACCTGGTGGCGTACGGCACCTGGTACGGCGACGCACGCTGCGTTCCGCACCTGGCGTTCGGAGGCAGGCCGCTCGACCCGAACCTGACGTTCGAAGAGCTGCTCGCCGAAGCCGAGGCTCGTCGTGGACACTTCGACGCCATTCGCTCGCGTGCGAACCTGCGCGTCACCTCCTGGTAGCTTCATCTCCTCGCGGGTTTGACCCGTCGAAACGACTCGTTGATGATCATTCATCAACTGTAGCCGTTTCGGCGGGTCGTTTTCGTATAGTGACATTTTATGAAGTATAGTGTATAACATATTCATTGCAGTACATTCTGCACTTGAGCAAGGAGGCTCAATTGTCTGCAGGTAAGTGGTTCTCCGACCTACGAGTCATGTTCTACGCATACCGCTCGGCCAAGACCAACCGCGACAATATTGCACACTCCGTACGTGACGACAGTGGCGTCGCACTGGCTCGTGCAAACCAAGATAAGCGACATGCACTGAATGATGTGCTATCGCACCTAACAAGCCCAATTCGACGCAATAAGCCGAACTCCTGGCGGTAAAACCAAGGATACTTGGCACACCATAAGCAAGCCCCGTGTATATTACGCGGGGCTTTTACTCGCAAAAGAAAAGGCGCCCGTTTAAATCGGACGCCACGCATCACCTCTCTTTTATCTCAGCAGGAGTTGCAAATGTGGTATAAAATATCCATATTCGCATGTAGACGAAAACTGTAGCGAAGAGCACAAGCAGCAGTGAGCTGAATCCGAGAATGAGCACATCGCTGCCGTGGCGAACGTCGAACTCGAAAAACTCTATCGAAAGTACGAAGTATAAAATCAGCCCGATGATGCACGACATGTTTACCAAAAATGCCCTCGGGAAGTTCGCAACGACAAAGTCCATACGTGTTTGACAACGCGGAATCTTATCTGCAACGACAAGCACAAAACCGGTAATAATGAACGAACTCACCATCGTGACGGTAAATGCATCCATCGACTCGGACACGATTCCGTAGACAATTCCAACGAATACAGGAATCGTCGACAGCTTCAAGACCGCCAGCAAATGCTTGTGTAGCGACACATATTTTACATACTTCTTCAACTCATATCGAGCTCGAAAGAACGAAAACAGGTATCCAGCAGACAATAAAATTGTCAGTACCGTGACAAAAATATCACGATTCGTGTCAAATAACTGAGCGATATATTGCATTATTTTCCTCATCTGTGAGATATAAAGGAGCGCGTATGGACAAGTATAGTACGGCAATATCACCCTGTCTATGAAAATTATTACTGCTCGACGATAATAATTGCCTCAAGCGGCATGTCCATCGTTTTAGCGAATAGGTCCAGTTTCTGGAATTTGCAAAATGGAATCGGCCGATCGAAGACGTCGAGAACACGGTAGAAATAGAGATACTCAATCGTTTCGCCCTTGAAGTTCTTCGCGCTTGTCGGCTCATTGATGCGCACGATATACCAACCTTCGGGTTGCTCCGCGAGAATTCTTTTTATTTTTGCGTAGTGATTGAAGGCCATGTT
>JALRDG010000042.1 GCA_023257055.1 Candidatus Saccharimonadia bacterium
TTTCGACATTTGTCGGTAGGCGCATTTATAAGCTAGTTCCACCCGCATAAGAATCGTGCTTATGATTCTTTGTAAGATAGCTAACAAATGTGCTTCTGTATAATACTAAATTTACGCCCTTTTCGTCAAGTTTTTAGAGGATTTGACACTTTTGCTGGCAGTGTTGCTTGATGTTATTTTCATGCTCCGCTTCAGTACGCGCAAAGTACGTCACGTCATCGTCACCACTAAGGAAAAACAGATAATCTCCGCTTGCTGGGCTCGCCACGGCACGCATCGCATCAATACTTGGCGAAGCAATCGGACCAGGAGGCAAACCGCCATATCGGCGTGTATTATACGGCGAATCAAGATTCACATCTCGAGCAACTCCAGTTTTATCGGCAATATACTGATACGTTACATCTGACCCTAAATTCATCCCTTTAGCCAATCGTGAATAGAACACCTGGGCAATCTGCGACTTGTCATCTCCACCGGATTCTTTCTGTACGATAGATCCGAGGGTAATTGCATGATGAAGACTCAGGTTACGCTCACTTAGCAGTGGTAATACATTTTCTGCCTGTAGTTTCGCGTAAAATTCATCGAATGTCACCTCCAGAACCTCTTCCACTGACGATCCGGCAGCAATCCGATAGGTATCGCCATAAATATACCCCTCAAGGTCAGCATTTGCTGGCTTGTCAGCCAGTAGTGGGTGGTCATAGGATGCAGTAAACGCGCGCTCAATCTCTTCGTCGGTAAAGCCTACCTTTTGCAATACTTTCCGGTGAGTTGGCGTGGGGTCGGTAGCTGCCGAGGACGATAGCGCTGCGCCAGGATAAAACGTAATCTCGTATTCCTCTACTCGGCCACTTACAAGATGGTCGACAATCTGCTTCATGGATTCATGCGTCGAGATGATATATGATCCCGCCTGTAGCTGGCCTCGCTGGTTATGGACACGAATATATACCATAAACGCTAACTCACTACGAATGAGCTGTTCTTGCTTCAGCGTGCTAGCAATTTGCTGCGGCGTCGTGCCAGGTGCAATTTTTATTTGGCGAGATTCAGCCTGTTCTTTCGTAGTCATTGGGGATAGAGCATGCCGATACCAGCCGTATCCGGCCACAAGACCAATACCAATGCATATAAGGAGTGCAATACCCGCCCAAGCGAGCCACGAACGCTTCTTTTTTACGTCCGACACAGGTAAGGACGGAACGGCCTCGGTACTGTCACTAACAGAAGCCGGTATTACTGGCGGTAGTTCGCCCGGCGCTGGCGATACTTCATGCGGTCCCGGCTCTGGGGCTGGCGCCGCATGCTCAACAGGTCGCTGCGGCGGCTCAATTTGACGCTGTGGTGGTCTGATATCATTATTCATCGCCTACTTCTGCTCCTCTAAATAATCCTGCAAAATAATAGTGGCTGCCAGTGCATCTATATCAGCCTTCTGGTACGGTCGCTTGCCTCGCTTCAACTGCTCCTCGGCCAAAACACTCGTCAATGACTCATCCTGAAATACGATTGACACTCCAGTCTCAGCAAGCACAGCAGCAACTTTTTCGACATACGCCGTTTGTTGTGTCGCTTCGCCAGACTGATTACGAGGATAGCCGACAACTAGAAGGTTAGCCTGTTCCTGCTGACAGAGCTTCAGGATAGCAGCATATTCACTTCCGTCCACAAGAACAGTCGTCAGTGGCGATGCAAGCCGCACGCTCGTATCGCCGCGCGCTACGCCGATACGCTTCTCACCTACATCAAGTGCTAAAATCGTATCGCTAGTTTTTCTCATTTAACTGGAATTCGATTGTTATACGATCGGTGTCGTTAGGGACTGTTCGCACCCAGAATGGCCAGAACTTCACATCAACGTTAGAAATTCCTTCAACTGATTCCAACTGCGCCTGAACTTCACCGTATCGCTTACCTTTTACTTGCTGTGTAACGGCGTCGTCCTCAATCTTCGGGCCAGTCTGCCCATTAGCCGTAATCTGTACGCTCGCACCATTATCAGTTTTTTCATACTGAGCAAATACGATTTCTTTTAAGCCATTGTCGTAAATACGCTGCTCGGCATCATCACTAAGCTGCTGCTTCATTGCAAGATCAAGGTAACGATCAAGGTCGTTATTTGAAATGCCGGCTAGAGTATATGTTACCTCCACAGAAATCGTTGCTTTTGTCGCCTCCTGCCCTACGGCCGGAGTGACGGTTGGCGACGCAGCTTCTGTTGAGTAGCTTTCTTCAACAATCGTTACATTTCGGCCAAGTTCCTTTTTCAACGTATCTTTCATTTCCGGCTTGGTTGTATTGCCCATGCTGTCCATGACGTTTGCCACATCCTGCTCACTAACTACCGTCACTTGACGCTTCGTTCCACCCTGCATAGCTGATCCGCGACCGCTAAAGCCACTAACCGAAGAGGTATACGAACGAGCATTGAGGTTATATTCGGGACCAATTTCAGCTGCCTGCACACTAGCAGTCGCAGAGCCGTTGTCGATTCTAGTACCAATAATATTTGATCGTGGCACCGTTACGGCTTCGGTTGTCAGAAAAGTGTAATCACCGCTACTAAAACCAGTGCCTGCTGGAATAGTTGTTGCCTGGTCCGATACGCCGTTTCGCGTAATCGTCATTGTGCCCGTCGCTCGTTCACCAACTTCTTTTTGCCCTGTCGGAGTAATCTCCTTCGTGGTTGCATCTTTTTTCTGCACGAACAACGCCGGGAGACTGCGCTCTTCTACGTCAACATTACCGCCATCAGTCAAACGTACCATTTGATTTACGACTTCTGGAGTAGTCTGGGCTGTAATAACAACACGGGCTCGTGGAGCAAAGAAAATTGCCCACACCATAAATCCAAGCAACAAGACGCCAAGCCCGCCGAAAAGGAAAAGCTTCTTTCGGAACGTATTGAAGTTTGGCACCGACATCCTTCCACCCTTGGCCTTTGGTTTCGCTGGAGCTCGGCCAGGCACCGGAGGATGTGCTTTTTTTGCCACCGCAGCAGCCGGAGCGACAGTGTCAAATGATGGCAATGAATCTTCAGCCGAGCCATGCTCAGTATCGGTCGGCGCATACATTCCTATCGGAAGTTCGCCGCCATCAATCACCTCTTCGCCGTTATCAACTTGCAGAGCAGATACCTCCGCTAGTTCAGGCTTACTTTGTAATGTCTTTGCTACGGGAATCTGCGCACTGGCGGCAAGCGCAATAAGGGAAGAATTGCTCGTAATGAGGACGAGTCGTTTCTGTGATTGCTTCGATGCACGTGCCAGCAGGCGCATATTTACCGCGCTCTGAAGTACCCCGACACGCTTCGGCGGCACCAAGGCAACAACTTTTTCTTTAGCCGAACGAATCTTACCGATAATCGCCGTGATATCGTCATCGACATCGATATAAATAATATCTTTATTCATGTTTATATTTTTAGGATTCGGTTTAACTTATCTTTAATTGAATCCGAATCACTACTCCCTATTATTGTATCATAGCCGACCCGCAGCAGCCCCATGGCGGTAATAAATGTATGGTCACCCACTTCGCCGGTCTCATCAGTCACGCCAACGACATCACTCGGTTTAATTAGCTGAATTGTTGGTTTCTTCGTAAACGGCAACTCTTTATACCAGTCGCGAGACTCAAGCGCATCAACAAGTGCCTTTAGGCTCGCTCCACCACCACAGAGCAAAATACGATTCGGGAGATGGTCGACAGATTCGAACTCGCTTAGCGCTAACTCGACGCCATCAATCCAAACGCCCAATGTCTTATCGATCGCCTTCATTGCTTTCTGTTGAACGGTCGGCTTGATATTCTCGTGATCTATGTTCACCTTCAGTTTTTCGGCTTCGGTATAGCCTAAGTCCATGTCATTTGCGATCGTCCGCGTAAAGCTACGTCCACCAATACCAAACATTTTGGTTCCTTCGACGCCGCCGTCATTTACCACGGCAATGTCGGTCGTACCACCGCCAACGTCAGCCAGGATGGCCGTAAAGCTACTATTTGCATCGGTTCCCAGCACGCTACGACTAACTGCGAACGGCTCCGCAGCCACCGCGACCAGTTCAAGCCCAAGCTCGTCCGCCACTCTCTCAAGTGCACCAATATGCACCATGGGCGCAAACGCCGTATAAATCTGTACGGCAACATCTTTTCCCTGAAATCCAAGCGGGTTACTCACCTTGTAACCGTCGATGTGAATACTCACCAGCGCCGAGTTCACCAGCTTGACTTCAACTTCATCGTTACCTGTCTCAAGGGCGATTTGCTGCTGTGCCTTTCCTTGGGCACGTTCTTGTACTTTTTCGATGATGAATTCCATTTCGTTTGCATCAAGCGGGCGATCCGGCTGCGGCCGGCGATAACGAATCGTGTTCGTAACACCCTTTACAAGTTCTCCAGCAATACCAATCACAACGCGTTTCGCTTGCAAGCCGGCCTGCTCTTCGGCGGCGGCGAGTGCTTCTTCGCAGTTACGAACCACGCCAGATATATCCGCAATCGCACCACTGTGCATATCGCTTACTTCCTGGCGAGCCCTACCCATACCGACGATTGTAATATCTTCGTCCTTAACGCGCGCTATCAATGCTTTTACAAATTCTGTTCCGATATCGAGGCCAACGATGTAACTATTCGCATCGCTTTCTTTATACGCCTGTCGTAGCTTTTGAAATACCATATGTATTCACTAGTATATACCATACGTGCTTATGGTCGCTAGATACTTGACTTTTTATGTTACTTATGGTATTATCCTAACATGAGTGAACGGCCTACCACCCCTGAACTGCCAAAAAAGTCGAACGAGCTATTGCACCCCGTATATTTCTCAAAAGAACAGTACGATAATCTGATCGAAGAGACCGAACTGGCCGTTGAAAACCTGCAAACATACGGCATACCTGATATCGAGCAGACCGAATACAATGGCTTCCGACTCCCCAGTAGCAGCTATCATTTTGGCCGCCTCAGTATTACATCGAATCCCGAAGGGACAACCGCTCGCCTAGCGCTTGCCGGCCCCAATAATACCCGCGTCGCATTTTTGCTTTCGAATGAAGACGGTGTATGGACAAACGAAGACGCCAATTCAGCAGACCTCCTCCTGAACGAGGATGTCGTTCGACTCTTCGACCGCGAAACCAATCATCCTATTTTCGATACGGCGCTAGGGGAACGCGGGCCAGACAATAGCTATGTACTTGCATGCCTGAAAACCTACGCAGCACTCCCAGAATCAAAAGCTACGATTGTTCATAAGCAGATTTATCGTTCTGCTCAGCCGTTTTCGGATCATAATCAGTCACACAGTCGCCTGACCGCCGACGCGCGTAGCCAGTTAATGATCAAAACTACTGTAACACCACCGGATAACGAATCACCTAAGCACAGTACGAAAACTGAAGTCTCATTGGAGCGTGGTGACCAGCTAGCGGTAGGCTCAGAAGCAGCGAATCGCAAGTATCGACTCTATTATTCATCGGATGGCGAAGCATACGCCGACCTTGCCGTCGTAAGTACCGCTCCGGAGCTTCAGGAGCTCGTGGCGCCAAATCTCCGCCTCTTACCCGAAGCTGCAGCAAAACGCGCCGCAGCACAAATGGCCGACGACGCGCAGCATGCGTTAAACGAAGCAGTACGAGCCCTCGACACCACTACGTATAACTAAGTAAACTACTGAAGTACCGCTTTAACTCGTCGGATACCAGCCGAACTTGATTCTTCTTTGGTAATTTTGAATGTCTTGTCGCCTTCAGCAAGTTGACCAGTGTGATCAGCATGTGGCCCACCACAAATCTCAAAGCTCACGCGTCGATCGCCTTCGCCCATTTGATAGACCTTCACGGTATCGCCATAGCGGTCACCAAAGGCACCAATAGCACCCATCTTGAAAGCTTCATCAGTTGGGTATTCTTTGAAACTGATCGGAAGATCCCAAGAAATCCATTCGTTTACCAGGCGTTCAACTTCATCCAGCTGTTCACGAGTCACTTTGTCGTCATTATTAAAATCAAATCGCAGGCGCTCTTCGGTAATGTTGCTGCCGTGCTGCGTAACGTGTTCGCCAACAACCTTCTTAAGCGCAGCGTACATCAAATGATTTGCGGTGTGTAGCTTACGGTGTGCCATCGTCGACCCGCCAAGACCGCCCTTGAATGTACCCTTGGCTGCGGTTTGCGAGCGAGCGCGTTGCTCAGCCATCTTGGCGTCGAATTCTTCACGCCAGTTTTGGGATATTGTAATATTTTGTTTAAAAATCTCTTCGGTCGACAGTTCAACCGGGAAGCCAAACGTGTCATATAGCGTAAATAACTCTGCACCCGTCAGCCCGTCTTCGGCGTACTTCTCAAGCTGCTTGAGACCTTTTCGAAGTGTCTGACGGAAAACTTTTTCTTCCTTGGCGAGTACGGCAATGATCTCATCTCGTTTCGCTGCCACCTCTGGGTAATCATTCGCATACAGGTCGGCAATGACTGGAACAATTTCTTCGAAGAAATTCTGCTCGATACCAAGATCGAACGCGAAACGAATTGCTCGGCGCAACAAGCGGCGCATAACGTACCCTTGCTCCTTATTAGCCGGTACGCATCCATCGACCGCCAAGAAAGCCGCTGCACGCAAATGATCAGCAATCACACGCATGCTCGCAGTATTACTGTCGTAGCTCTTGCCACTCAACTGCTCCAGCTTTTCAATGATTGGCCAAAGCAAGCTGATTTTAAAGACATCCGGGCTATTAATACGGGCGGCTGCAATACGCTCTAGCCCGCCACCAAAGTCGACATTCTTTTTTTCGAGCGGCTCGAAACTACCGTCTTCAAGGCGTCGATACTGCATAAAGACCTGATTACCAATTTCCATGAAACGCCCACTATCGCTTGCTGGGTGCGGCTCGCCATAGCCATCGGCATGGAAAGCATCGCCGAAATCGTAAAACACTTCGCTGTCTGGGCCACACGGGTCACCGACTGGTGTTTTATCAAGACCGCCACCGCGGCTCCACCAGTTTTCGCCATCATCATAAAAGAAAATACGGCCGCCCTGCATGCCAAGTTTGTCGCCATTCTCAGCCGATCCAAGCTCAACGACCTTATTATCAATACCTTTTTCCGCAAAGACTTCTTGCCAAATCCGTGCCGCTTCGTCATCGCGCGGAATACCGTTCGCCTCATCACCGATAAAACAGGTGACGTAAATTTTGCTTGGGTCGAGCCCGACAACATCCGTCAAAAATTCAAAGAACCAACGAATTTGCTGTTCCTTGAAATAATCGCCCATACTCCAGTTGCCAAGCATCTCGAAAAAAGTCGTATGACGATTGTCGCCAACGTCTTCGATATCCTGTGCCCGTAGGCAGGTTTGACTATCGGCTAGGCGAACGCCGGCCGGATGTGGCTGACCAAGCAGGTATGGCAGCAGCGGCTGCATACCCGAACCAGTAAATAACGTGGTTGGATCATTTTTTAAAATAAGCGGCGCACGCTCAATGATTTCGTGCTGGCGAGCCTTAAAGAACTCGAGATAGGCGTTACGGATTTGTTGTGCATTCATATCTGTTATTTTACCACGCCACGAATACTCTTTTCTATAGTTCACCACCAATAAACTATTTATACCTATTATTTGCTTTTTTAGAAATTAAGTAGTATTATTGCCATATTACAATTTCTTGTGTGAAGGAGCTACGTATGCGTACATATCTGCAATACCTTACGTCAAACAAAGTACTGGTTTCGTTTTTTCTGATTGTCAGTATTATAATTGCGAGTTTTGCCGCCCTAGCGTTAGTGAACGCTCAAACCTCCCCGGCTCAGCCGTATACACTTGTTTGGAGCGATGAATTCGACACGACACGCGTCGATACCAATAAATGGTCCGTCGTTCACCAAACAGGAAGCACAGAAAGTCATCATCAAGGGAGATACCTTGCACGGAATACCTCTGTTAGCAACGGTAACCTCCACATCCTTACTGAACGTCACTGTACGACGAATGGCGAGTTGCCATCTGATTCGAACCGTTCAAGCGCACCATGCCCTACCGGGACAAAAACGGTGTATTCAAGCGGACAAGTAAAGACAGATTACAACTGGACCTCCGGCAAAATAGAAATTCGCGCTAAAATGCCTAAGACCACCCAAAGCGGACTATGGTCCGGATACTGGCTACGACAGCAAGGCAAATGGTGCACGAATCAGTACGGTGAAATCGATATTCTCGAATGGTATAGCGACCCACGAAGCACCAATGCCAGTACGGCAACGACGCATATAAGCTGCGCCAATGAAAAACTGAAGAGCCGGCAGCATGTCGAGCACGTCAATGGTTCACTTGCCGACAGCTGGCATACTTGGGGCGTAGAATGGGACACCACCGGCGTAACGTACTATCTCGATGGTAACGTCGTCAAAAGCATTGCTTCACACCGACCGAACGATAACGATCAAAACAAAGACACCTACCAAGATTATGATGGCGTAAGCCAGGCAATGTTCGAACAAATCGTTGGCCAGCCATGGCAGCTCCGTATCAATACGCAGGTCTATCCTGCAGATGATCAATGGCACGAAGCCCCAGACAATGCCGCTCCGTTCACGCCCCAGACCATGCTTGTTGATTATGTTCGAGTGTACAAAAAGGGCGACAACACCACAACTCCGCCGCCTGCTGCCACTCCGACACCAGCACAGCCCACCCCAGCAGCTCCAGTAACTCCTGTTGAAACTACCACACCTGAAGAAGAAAAGAAGGATACGCCGGCTGCGCCCGTAGTAGTAACGCCAGCCCCTACAGCTCCCGACACCCCAGTGAAAAACGACGTCGCTCCACGCCAAGGCATTCAGACACCTGTAGTCGACGAGCCAGCTCATAATGAACCCGTCGCGGCCACGCAAGAAGAAGTAGCTCCATCCGTATCC
>JALRDG010000050.1 GCA_023257055.1 Candidatus Saccharimonadia bacterium
AAAAACGGGATGCCGCCAAACAGCGCCACAAGCGCAAGCCCTAGCCCAGGCGCCGAGAATTGGTTGCGCCAGGCAGTCCAAGTGGCGGACAAGATTAGAAAACCAAAGAAGTCGAAATTGAACTGACCCGGCCATGTCATCGCCAGGATGTCCCCTAAAAAAGTCGGTAATAGCGGGCTGAGTCCTTCGTTTATAACGACTGGGAGGGTGTAGATCACGACAGCGATGAGCAAGATCACGAGTAGGGTGCGAAAGGCAGTCATGGAAAATCCTTGGATATAGCGGCGGCGTCAGGGTACCACCTCGTGCAAAAGCGCCCAATGATTAATTCCGATGGCCATCGTTGATCAATGTTTCACGGTGGAAGGATCAGCCCATTCGTCTAAACCCCGGGGATTGGAGACGCTAGCGGCCGGGCAACCTAGCAGTTGCTCTCGCATGGGGGCTTCCGCAACGCCGTCAATATCAGCCGCCTTGACTCACCTTCTTAGGCTTTCTTCGCCTTGGTTTTCGTTTTGCATCGGCTTTTTTTGGTTGACCCAAAGAGCTCTGGTTGGGCTTCCGCCCTCGGGGCCGTCTTCGCTTTCGCTCATCGGTGCCTTTGTCCTTTTTCGCTGGACCCGGCGCTGGTGCTGGAGCTGATGTAGAAGTAGTTGGCGACGAAGTTCCTTGCGGCGAAGCCGGTTGCGAATTCTTCACTACGGGGTTCGGAGCAGGCGCAGCGTACGACTGTGATGGTGTCTGGTTAGGAGTATACGGCTTCTTGCTTGTAGTCGTAGCAGGCGCCGATTCCTCCGGCTTAGGAGTAGCCACCGATGCTTGAGCGGGCTCGTCCTCCTTTTTTGATGAACGGTCTTTTGAGTCCTTTGCAACCTCCGATACGAGATTTTCGGGTTGTAGCGCTGGTATATTGAGCGCATGAAGAATACTGATACTTCCAACCATGCCGACAATAAACACGCTCATGCCGGCAGCAATTTTCTGATTTCGCATAGCTTGGCGTTTTATTCGTAACATACTTGTACTCCTTTATCGTATGCTTACAGTATGCGCCATTGCAGATATGAATACTATGAAATATATTACAGTATTTAGTTATCGTTTTATCAATGATGCTTATTCTTGTCAGCATCGAACACCGCCATGGATTAGACTTGAAATAGCTCGCCGAATTAGTAATAATAACCACAAGAGCAATATATAAAACTAGGGGGCGACAATAAAACCGTTAGAACTATCTGCGTTTTGGCATCGGCGCCTCTGTGAGGCTGCATTTACGGTTTCAGTCGCCATCGTCCTTCTCTACGTATGGGCGGCGCTTTTTGCTGACGGCAGCGGTTCGATTTTCGGGTCGCTCATTTCCGCTATAAGCCTGGCAAGCGCCAGTGCTACGGCAGTAATGGCGGCAGTGTTTTACTTATGGACCCCGAAAAAGCATCGAGTTATTGCATCAGCGGCCGTATATCTACTTCTCATCGTCACCGTTGCAATCTTGGTCGTAGAAAGTGGTGGAGTCACTTCGCCGTTCATCGCGCTTTGGATGCTCACCTCTGCCTTTGCCGCATTATTCGGGACGGTCGCTATCGGAATTATCGTCGCAGCCCTTGTCGGCTACGTTATATATCTTCTCGGCGGGGGAGATAACACAGCTACCGAACTCCTGCCGCCGCTATTATTCTCTGGCGCGTTGCCGCTCATCGTTAGCTATATCATGTGGCACCGCCAAGCAGACCACGAAGCCGGCAAGGACAAGGCGTACCGCGAACTGGCAAATGAGCTAAGTCAAGTCTCCGGTAAGTCTGATGTCGTTATTAACGCTATTGCCGACGGCGTTATTGCCGTAAACAATCAAGGGATCATTGAGCTTATAAATCCAGCTGCACAGCAAATTATCGGTTGGGTCCGGCAGGATGCTCTCGGCCTCGACTACCGATCGGTCGTGAAGCTCGTCAATAGCAAAAACGAACCCGTCAGCCAAAATGAAGATCCGATTTCTCAGGCATTACTGACGAATAAGCAGGTTCGCGATGAAAAACTGACACTCGTTACCGATTCAGAGAAAAAGCTCCTCGTGTCAATTGTCGTCTCTCCGATTGGCACACGGGGGAGTGGCGCCATTATTGTTTTTCGTGATATCACCAAAGAAAAACTGGAAGAGCGGCAGCAAGCCGAATTCATCAGCACAGCCAGCCATGAAATGCGCACACCGGTAGCCTCGATCGAAGGCTATTTAGGGCTCGCACTCAACCCTGCAATTGCAGCAATCGACGACAAAGCCCGTGATTATATCACTAAGGCACACGAATCGGCCCAACACCTTGGCCGACTATTTCAAGATTTATTAGATGTAAGTAAAGCAGAAGATAATCGCTTATCAAATGACCCAAAGGTCGTTGACGTCGTCGAGTTCGCGTACGATGTAATTGAAGGATTGCGGCCACAGGCACAAGAAAAAGGCCTACGCATGCTATATAAACCAAAGCCGGACGGCGGCCAACCCGCAGCACCACAAGTACGGTCCACTATTCAACGGTCTGGCATGAGCGAGAAAACACTGACGCCGGTATTCTATGCGAATGTCGATAACGATCACCTGCGTGAAGTCATCGCCAACCTCGTCGAAAATGCCATCAAGTATACTCTGACAGGCGATGTAGTAATCGATATTACCGGTGATGATAAGAATATTATCATATCCGTTCAAGACAGTGGTATCGGCATTCCAGCAGAGGATATGCCACACCTATTCCAAAAGTTTTATCGCGTAGACAACACGGCCACCCGTGAAATCGGTGGCACGGGCCTCGGCCTATACTTGTGTCGCCGTCTTGCCGAAGCGATGTCTGGTCGCATTTGGGCCGAAAGCGAGTACAAAAGGGGAAGTACTTTTTATCTGGAAGTTCCGCGAATCGACCACGAAGAGGCAATGCGCCTCATTGAAGAAGCTGTCGAACGAGCGCAAGATGAAGCGCAAAATCAACAAGCTCCTCCTGCTATCGGCTTATCGACCGAACGAACGATGGCGGCCGCACCATCAGTTCCACCTCAGCCGCAGACCTACTATCAGCAGCAACAGGCACCTGTTGCACCCGTAGCGCCACAGCCAGCACAAATGCCTGTCGCGCCACCTGCTATACCGCAACCTACCTCCTATCAGCAGCCAGCGCAACCTCCAGCCTCGGCATACTACCAGCCAATTAGCTCAATAGCCCAAAATACTCCACTAACGGCAATCGAACAAAATCCAGCCGATTACACCATAACTGGGCAAGGGCAGCCAGTAGAGCCAGCCACCCCGCAACTCTATCCGCCAAACCAGCCACCAAATCAACCATAAGAAGTATAGTATTTTTCTAACAGATTGAGTACAATAAGGGTAATTATGACAAAAATATTGCTAGTAGAAGATGACAAAAGCCTGAGAGAGATCTACGGAGTACGCTTACTTGCCGAAGGGTACGATATTGTTTCGGCTGGTGACGGAGAAGAAGCACTCGCCATGGCAATTAAAGAGAAGCCGAGTCTGATCGTCAGTGATGTTATGATGCCAAAAATTAGTGGCTTCGACATGCTCGATATCCTACGCTCTACCACTGAAACACGTGATATCAAAGTCATCATGATGACCGCACTCAGCTCAGAAGATCAGCGCACGCGCGGCGAGCAACTCGGTGCCGATCGTTATCTTGTAAAATCGCAGGTTGGTATCGAAGATGTCGTTCGTACCGTACATGAGGTACTTGGCGACGCACCAACGGCTGCGCCAGCCCAGGCAGCCTTTGCAGCACCTCGACCAACCGCAGCCCCCGTTCAGACTGCACCGCAACCAGCACCAGCGTTGGCGCCAGCTCCTGCTGCAGCGCCACAGCCCGTCCAAGCACCGCAGCTCACACCTGCGCCAGCTCCCGCCTCTAACAACTCTCTGCCTCGACCAACAGCACCATTCTCATCGCAGCGTCCAGCGAACCTTGGAGACCGAGTTATTCATCCTCTCGACGCCGGCGAACAGGCCGTACGACCGACTGATATATCGTCGCTCATCAATCAAGAGCTTGCAAGCTCCACGCCAGCTGCCGCAGCACCAAGCCCAGCCGAAGTGCCAACACTAACGCCTCCGCCAGTAAGTGAGCCGCAGCTAGCTGCACCACAACAGACTGCACCGCATCCTCCGACACTTCAGACACCAGACGCGCCACGACCACCCGCGCCGTCATATCCACAAGTTCCGCCACGCGAAGCACCGCCAACATTTACGCAAAATAGCGATCGCTCATAAACAGATAGCAGCCGTAACAAGCTGCTATACTTATATACATGCAGTCAGAACGACTTAATAAATACCTTGCCTTGCAACTCGGCGTGTCACGACGAGAAGCAGATGCACTTATCTCTCAGGGTAGGGTGCGTATCAATGGTGAGGTTGCACGCCTCGGAGCCCGGTTTCAGTCGGACGACTCTTTAACGTTCAATAACAAACCGCTCGGCGAGGCCACGATAAAGCAATACCTAGCCTTTCATAAACCTACCGGGTACGTCTGTTCACGACGCGCTCAGGGCGACAATCCAACAGTTTACTCACTACTTCCAAAAAATCTCCACACGCTCAAACCGGTCGGCAGACTCGACAAGGATAGCTCCGGACTTTTGCTACTCACGAATGACGGCGATTTCGCATACCAGATGACACATCCAAAATTTCATAAATCAAAAACATACCAGGTCGATTTGGACCGCGACCTTGCACCGCTACATCAGCAGATGATCAGTGATTTTGGCGTACACCTCGATGACGGCACAAGTAAGCTGCTACTCGAACGACGAAGCGACACCAATCGCCGCCAATGGACCGTACAGATGAGCGAAGGGCGCAATCGTCAGATTCGTCGTACATTCGCATCGCTAGGATACGAAGTAGCCGCTCTACATCGTATTGAATTTGGTTCATATCAGCTCGGCTCGCTTGCAAGTGGTGAAACTTTAGAAATTACACCATAACTATAGTTTTTTTCAATTCTGTGATACTATAGGAGGAGTTTATGGCTTCAAAACTTCCAACCGTTGCAATTATTGGCCAGGCGAACGTCGGCAAGAGTTCGCTTTTTAATCGTATGGTGCGTGCGCAGCAGGCTATTGTCGCTCGTGAAGCCGGCACCACCCGAGACAACGTACTAGGAAAAGTAGAATACAAATACCACGAGTTCTGGCTCGTCGACACTGCCGGCTTAAAAGACCCGAACGACGAATTTGAAGCCACCATCCAGGAACAAATCACCGAAGCCGCCGACGCCGCTGATGTTATTTTGGTCGTTGTGGACAGCACGCAGTACGTGAGCGACCAAGACCGATTCGTCGCCAAAAAAGCATTGCGATCAAAAAAGCCAGTCATTCTCGTGACAAACAAAACGGACCTTAAAGATGCACTTCCAACCGATGAATTTAAACGCCTCGGTATAAAAACTATATTACCAGCGTCTGCGGAGCATAATCGCGGCATCCTGACAGTTCTTGATAATATTGTCGAGCATATCCCTGCAAAACACGAAGAGCAAGACGATGATGTCCTCCGAATTGCACTAGTTGGACGACCTAACGTTGGTAAATCATACCTCTTTAATACGCTCGCCGGCAAGCAACAGGCAATCGTGGCGAATATTGCGGGAACAACCCGCGACGTAAACCGCGTCGCACTAAAATATGGGGGTCGATCCATCGAACTCCTCGACACCGCCGGCATGCGAAAACCAGGCAAACAGGAAGTCGGTATTGAGAAATTTTCTGTTTTGCGTACACTTCAGGCAATCGAAGAAGCCGATGTTTGCTTCCTGCTGATGGACGTTAACGAGCTGAATACCCAGCTAGACCAACGCCTCGGTGGAATTATCGACGAAGCAGGCAAGGGAATGGCGATTGTCATTAGTAAATGGGACAGCGTGGAAGGCAAAGATGCCTATACCCGCGACGCTCTCGCGCCGCGCATTGCACACACTTTTAATTTCACCCCATGGGCGCCACTTATCTTTACTAGTAGCGTCACCGGCCAGAACGTGACGAAACTATTCGACCTCGCCCTCGACATCGAAGCGCACCGCAAAACGCAAACGAAGACTCGTACGCTGAATGACCTACTGCAAAAAGCCATTCAGAAACATCCACCAGCCGGCCTTAAGAATACCCACCCAAAGCTTCGCTACATCGTTCAGACCGACATGTCACCACCATGGTTCGTCATTTATGGTTCTAACCTAAAATTCGTCCACTGGAGCTACAAGCGCTACCTAGAGCGCCTTATCCGCGAAACGTACAATTTCGCCGGCACGCCAATTCGTTTGTCATTCCGTGACGAAAAGCAGATCAAAGCAAACAAGCAGCGTATAGCAGAAGGCAAGGCGCCTGTCACAAAAGCCTACAAGCAGCAAAAGAACGAAGAAAACAAAACTACTTAACAAGAAAAATACCCCTGCTCACATAATAGAGCAGGGGTATTGTCGTTCAAGACTAGCGGATAACCGGTATCGACTCTGTGCGCTCAGCGGGAGGTACTGTATCCATAGCTACCGTACTGGCTGGTGCCGGCGTAACGGACGCTTCATCCTCTTCTGGGCCCAGGAGCTCGTTGAGCAGCGTGGCGTCGCACGCTTCTTGTACTGGCGCCTCTTCCTCGTACTCCCTGCGTAGCATTAGCGTCAGCGCAACGCGTGCAATGACCACTAGAAGCACGGCAGACAGCAGCAAGGCGCCAAATCCCTCCATGAGCTCTCGCGGCATCGTAGAGCTAATAAACATGAAGTAGCTTACGATACTTCCAACTACTGCAATAAGGTACCCGATCGCCAGCAGCGTGAACAAGCAAAGGGCAGCAGCAGCCAGCCGGCTATGTAGCCGCAGGGCTCGAACCAGCATCGAAAACGGCGAAAGCACGATGACGAACACCAGTACGGTAAGTACGGCAAAAAGCGCCATGACAGGGAATGTCAGCGCACTGCCGACAAAGAACCCCAGTACACCACCGAGCGTCCCTTCCGGGTTGGCGATAAAATCCTGCCAGCCAGACTTGAGCGACTCAATATAGTACTGCGAGTTAGCGGTAAGCAGCCTCATCACACACCTCATCTTCGTTAAGGAACAACAACCCCCTTAGTATAGACCCGTCTGCCTTCGAAGCAAACCATAAACATAAAAATACTCCCTGGCATATTGCCGAGGGAGTATTTTCAGTTGAACTGTTTACTAGCGATCAAGTAGCGTAGTGAGCAAGTTGCGGCGGCTTGATACATAGTATCCAGCGGCAGCTACAACCGAGCCAAGACCGAACAGACCACTGATTCCATCAGCAAGACCAGTTCGTGGCAACTCTACAGGTGCAGGAGCTGGCGCAGGCTGCTCAGGTGTTTTTTCTACGGGAGTCACCGGAGCAGGAGTGCCGATGTTCTTACAGTCATTCATATCCTTCGAATGCTTAGCGCTATCGAATTCGTTTTCTTTGATTGTAACAACCTTCTTAGTCGTCGTGTCACATACTTCGATGTTCTTTACGACAGGCGCTTCTTTACAGTCATTCATGTCTTTTGAATGCTTTGTGCTATCGAACTGACTTTCCTTGATAGTAACAACCTTCTTAGTGGTCAGGTCACATACTTCAATCGTCTTCTCGACAGGCTTTACTTTACAGTCTTCAACATTCTTAGAATGCTTTTTACTGTCATATGCTTTTTCATCAATTTCTACGATTTTCTTAGTCGCAAGATCACAGACCTGAATCTTCTTTACGACAGGTGGCTGTGGTTTCTTTGGCTCTTCTGTGTACACAATGTTTCCACAGTCGAACATTACAGCAAACCATTTACCATCAACAGCACGCTTACCAACAAGTGCCTTGTATGTCCATTTCTTGTGGTTGTAACCATCAAGCCATCCACCAGTGTAGACAGTAGTGTTCGTACCTTCAATTTTTACCGCAGTACGATTTGATACATTGTGGTTTTGGCGACCAAGAACTTTAAGCTGGCCGTTAAAGTCGTTCGTATTAAACGTTGCAACTTGTGCGTTCTGGATATCTTGGCGAGAAACACCGTATTGCGTGTAAATCTGCTTGATATCCGTGTGTCCAGCGCGATCTTTGTTCGCGTCGTAAATGCCAAGGAGCTGCTCCTTGCTTGAGAAACCACCGGTAATGATGTGGTCAGGGTCGTTGCCCGTCTGCGCCATGGCGCTGTTGCTTTCACCTGGCATAACGCCCGATACAAGCTGCACGACAAGTGCCATAACGGCAAATGATACAGCTAGAATTTTGGTGATTTTTTTCGTTCGAGTCGAAGCCATAGTGTCTGGCGTCGCTGCGAAAAGAGTATCTCCCATATACCTTCTCCTTCGTTGGTCTTAAACGACCATTAAATTATAAGTGTATCTTAGCATAATCTTTTGTTTTATGCAATACTATTACATAATTATACAACTTATGCTTTTTGTCTGTGTGTTATCTCACAATAGTGGGGTACAATAGTGGTAATGAAACTTATTTTTGCGCAAGGCAATCCTGGTACACAGTATGTACAGACGCGCCACAACGTCGGTTGGCGAGTACTTGATCGACTGGAAGCCACGTATTCACTGTCTTGGACAGAGAAGGGTCGCTTTAATGCGGCAATTGCCGAAGCGTTGATCGCCGGAGAAAAAGTACTCTTCGTTAAGCCAACGACGTTCTATAACGAGACCGGCGTGTCAGCCCATGCCATATGCAATTTCTACCAGATATCACTTGAAAACGTGCTTGTTCTTCATGACGATATCGCTATTCCATTTGGTTCGATTCGCATCCGAAACGGTGGCAGCCCAGCGGGGAACAATGGTATTGGATCACTAAACAAACACATTGGCGAGACGTACTGGCGACTGCGAATTGGCATTGGCAGTCCGCTTCGAGAACGTATGCATGACGCCGATTTCGTACTCGGAAAATTCAGTCAGGATGAAAACGAAGCACTAAACAGCGACATCATCCCTGAGTGCGCAGTTGTCGTCGAAGCATTTCTTGCCGGCCGGCTCGCGCCGACCAGCAAACAGTTACTAGAGAAGCTCGTGCAATAGTTCAATAGCCACGCCAAGCGCAACTACCGACAGTACTAATATAATC
>JALRDG010000081.1 GCA_023257055.1 Candidatus Saccharimonadia bacterium
GGCGAAAAAAGGGCCGCATGTACCGTCAAGGAGCGACAGGTTGTGTGTCCTGTGGCCGAACTTAATCTTACGCAGGGGGAACAGCGCGTCATTGCGGTAGAGCGATCGTATAAACAGATGGTTGTCGATACGCCGCTTAAAAAGCAGGTTCGCTTACAGGCGCCCGCTCGTATCATATCCTCCTCCGTAGCGGCCGATAGCGTGGTATATGATACGCCAAAAAGTATTGCCTTTCAGGTAGATAAACCGATTGTTTCGGCAGAAGCGACACTTGAGCGTATACCGAAAGACGGCGAAGGGGAAAAAATTGCGACGACGACAAAGACTAGCAATACCGAAATAATAGTACAGTTTACTGATGACTTACCTCGCAAGGCAGATTACCGGCTGACGCTTGATGTCACCGCTCGCGACGGGTCAAGCCTAGTGGCGCCATTAAGTCTTCCGTTTAAAACATCTGGCGGTCCGGCCGTCACTGGTATTTCTGTGGGCTCGAGCGGATATATACCGGGTTCGCCAATTACGATCACCTTTGATCAGCCCTTGAAAGCCGATATGCCCATCAGTCAGTTTGTGAGCTTGAAGGATATGACTGGAACGATTGCCATACGGGGTGCGCAGGTTGTGATTACTCCACAGGCAATTGGCCGTTGCGCAACCTTTGGCGTGGCAGTAAAGAAAGGCATAGTAAGTGAGCACGGTATTGCCAGTGAATCTGACTGGAGCACGTCGTCGCGCGCTCGCTGCTATACGACTGAAACGATCGGCACGTCGGTCAATGGCCGACCAATTACCGCGTATTTCTTTGGTAATGGCGGTAGCTATGTGCTCTATACGGGGGCGATTCACGGTAATGAACAAAGTAGTAAGTATCTGACGCAAAACTGGATTTCTGAGCTTGATGCTCGAGCCGGTGAGATTCCGGGCAGTAAGACGTTGGTCGTAGTGCCGATCGTGAATCCCGATGGAACGGCAATTGGCGGCCGTAACAATGCGCGAGGCGTAAACTTAAATCGCAACTTCCCAACGCACAACTGGGAAAAAGACATTATTACGAGCGGCGGTCGTCAGGCCGGCGAAGGCGGGGAGTCGGCCGGATCAGAACCAGAGACACAGGCGCTTATGCGACTGACGCAGCGGTTAAATCCTGCATTTGTCGTGACGTTCCATAGTAGTGGTGCATTAGTAAACTCAAACGATGCGGGTAACTCAGTGGCAAAAGGCCAGCAGTACGCAAGCCTTGCCGGCTATAGTTTTATCCCCAATTCAGCGACAACGGGTACATTTGGGTTTGAGATGACCGGAACGTACGAAGACTGGCTGCTCGAACGAGGTACGGCGGCAATTCTTATCGAGTTAAATACCAATACAGGTAACCACTTCTCACAAAACCGCGCCGCACTGTGGTCTACGATGAAGTAGCACATATGCACCACGCCACGTAGTTATTTAGAGTCCATGGTTGATCTGCAGGTTTCCTGTGCAGCGTACTATGTCCGTTATCTTGGTTCTCCTGACTGTCGTAGTTTGCTGGGGAAGTAAAACACGCAAGTAAACGAAAACGACCCGTCTCGCAGATCGGGTCGTTTCTTTTTTATGAGGACTTATTTGTTTTTGATAAGTCCAAACAGGTGCCTGTTAGCATTGGACTAGCTAACTATATTAATGATATACCACCAGAGGGATATGTGCAATTGTTTTTTCACAATAAAAAAGTGCTTGTGTAAACGTTGACAAAAAGCCTATGCTATGCTATATTAAAAACATACACATCTCATGTGTGAGGTAATAGAGGGGGTTTTTGCATAGATTTCTATGTGGAAACCTTTTTAATTAAGAGGAGAACTCATATGGCCGGAACAAAAGAAGGCGGAAAAAAAGCAGCAGCAGCAAACAAAGCTAAGCACGGAGCAGACTTCTACGCTCGTATCGGCGCTA
>JALRDG010000104.1 GCA_023257055.1 Candidatus Saccharimonadia bacterium
ACATTATAGCTTATATATTAGCATAAACATTGATAAAAGTCAATTATTATATACTATTTCTCTACCCACTTGAGAAAAAATGTGTTTAGCAGTATAATTGATTCAAGTTGAAATCATTAGCACATAATAAAGGAGTCTACCGACAATGGGTCAACCGAAGAAACAAAGTAGTCCACGAAAGACCGGCCTCCGCCGTAGTCATCTGGTTTTGAAGCTCGCTCGCCGCGTTAACGCGACGTCGCCAATTAAGGTTCGCACGACAAAGCGCGAAACTGGCAAAAAAGTAGTAGCTACTACAGCATCTGAAAAATAACAACCAACGTACGAACGTACATTGGTAGCACTGATAAACATAGAAAGAACCACGCGTTATGGCATCAAATCGTCACCTCGGACGAATCGTCGCTCTTCAAACTTTATACGAATTCGAATTCCGCACTGGTTGCGGGGATTCGACGACGAATAGCGATGAAATTTTAGAGCGAAATTTTGAGCGTTACGAATCGGCTATCGAAGACAAGGATTTTGTCAAAGAGCTGATCGACGGTGTACTGCGCGAGCAGGAACATCTTGATGCGACAATACAGCCAATTGCGCCTGAGTGGCCAATTGCACAGATCGCTCGCGTTGACCGTACGATTCTTCGTATGGGTCTCTATGAGCTGACATTTCGAGGCTCAGTCGTACCACCTAAGGTGGCGATCAATGAGGCAGTCGAGCTTGCCAAAGCGTTTGGTTCGGATAATTCAAGCAAATTCATAAACGGGGTCCTTGGCACCGCTTATCGAACGCTTGTCGAGGGTACAAAAGACCATGCCGACAGCACCGAACTTTGATCGTTTCCGAAAATATTTCAATCGGAAGAAACCATCTATTCAAGAGATTGTGCGCGAACCTACCGCTGGTGGTATTGTGTTCCGTCGCAATGAAAAACAAGAAGTAGAAATCTTGCTTATTCAAGACGCCAAAGACCGTTGGACAATTCCGAAAGGGCATATCGAAGACGGCGAGAGCGCCCAGCAGACTGCTCTGCGTGAAATCGGCGAAGAGGCAGGCTTGCATGACACCGAAGCCCTTGGTTGGCTCGGTAAGATTCATTTCCGTTACCGTCGTATCGACAAACTTGTGCTCATGACTACGCAGATTTATCTGGTACGGGCTAAAGGTGACACAAATGCCATTCAGAAAGAAGAATGGATGAACGGTATCAAATGGTTCGCATTTCATGATGCGCTTGATGTCATCGAATATGAAGACATTGGGAAACTTATGTTGCTTGCTATGAAGCGAATACGTCAGGAGAACTTATAGTGTCCGGCATGCCAACCGCGCCATACCAAGAGTTTGCGCGGGAGAAGTTAGGATTTGAGTTTGAGAATATTGACTATCTCGTAACGGCCCTAACGCACCGTAGCTATGTGAATGAGCACAAGAAAAGTGTTTCTGAGCATAACGAGCGCCTTGAGTTCCTCGGAGATGCCGTTTTAGAGCTGGTAGTAACGGACTACTTGTATCGCAACTTCAGCGAACCGGAAGGAATACTTACCAGTTGGCGTGCAGCATTAGTGCGCACTGAAAGTATTGGCGCGGCGGGCGAAAAGCTTGGGTATGAGCCGCTGGTTCGTATGAGTCGAGGCGAAAAGAATGGTAGTGTTCGTGCTCGTCAGCAGATTCTTGCTAATGCCTTCGAGGCTGTTATCGGAGCTATCTATCTTGAAAAAGGCT
>JALRDG010000010.1 GCA_023257055.1 Candidatus Saccharimonadia bacterium
CGGAAAGATAGACAGTCCGCAGTGGTGGGCGCAAAACATTACCGTCGCCTACGAACAGCACGCCGGCAGGCGATTACCGGGCCAGCGAGGTGATGGCAGTTTTGAGATATCTGCCTCTACGACGCATGGCGGACTACGTGCCGATACAGCCAAGTACGTAAGTGGTAGCCTTGAAAAAATCGAAGATTTTAACGACCATCAAGTCGTATCACGACGCACGAGTAGTACACCGGTCCGCGACTACTGGCGATTCACTCTTGCTAACGCGACAAACGTAACGTTTTCCCTCGAACAAAAAAATGATAATAAAGTCCTTTTCGTCATTACGCATGCACACATAAAAAATGCAAAAGAAGCCGAAGCATGGAAAGTGTTTTGGAAGAACTGCGTCAGTGACATTATTTCAAAATAGAAAACACGTCTGCCGCTTTATCGTAGCATAGTAAGTACAAGCGCTTTTAGCTCGTTGGCACTTTGACTTCGTGCACCCAGTACATCACCTGAGTTCTTCGCTTCTCGGCTAGCGATTTGCCCAAGGCCTGCTTGTTCAATACTGTTGAACATTTTCAAATAGACCGTTTCGTTTTCTTGCCAGTTATCACTGAAAGCTGCGACGACAATCGCGCGAACTCGATCATCTTGGCCAACCGCAAAACGATACTTTGCGTATAATGCACCGTCCGGACGGTCACATTTCGCGCTGAAAACAACCATACCGACAGTAGTAGCGCTTTTATACGTATCGTTTTCGACTGTAAAATCTCGTACGTTCGTGCATGAAAAGTTTTTTGCTACGGTCTTTTCCATTCCAGCATTCTTCATAAGCGCAACGAATAGTGAGCGTGTCATCGTATCGTTACCGGCCATCGCCGCATACATGCCCGATGCTACTTCGTGATTTGATATCGTATGAACGGTAGCCGTGGAAACACCTTCTCCTCCGCCAAGCATATTTCCATAACCTTTTAATTCGCCACTAGCGGTAGGTTTCCAGCGCTGCGGCCGAGTATACGTCGTTAGGCCGGCAGTTTCGGACACAAGCTCCCATTCAAACACATGATCAACAGCCAGTGCGGCAAATGTAGTAACGCCTGAAACAGCGGGTAATATAACAATGCCAAGCAGAAGTATCAGCTTGATTGCCAGTGGCCGTCGCCTGCGATCAGCTCTCACGGCAAGCATAGGTGCTGGCGATTGCGTCCGCAAAGACTGTACCTGATTGGCAGTCTGCTCATGTGGCATATCCCATGGATTCGGAAAATCGCGCGGCGGGTGGTCGGCGTGTATCAGCTCGGCAGAAACTATTTCTTCTGTGTCTGCGCTCGACTGTGATGAATAAGGTTGCATTTCTTCCTTTTGGCTAGTTTAGAACCATTGTAAGATAGACACAACCACTTTACAAGACGACAGACGTTATCCGAACACTAGCGTTCGACGGGTTCGCGATAATAATCATCAATGGCACCCGCAAATTCTTGTGGTATATTGAGTGCCACGATGTCATTTACCTTCTGCCGAAGCGGACGTAATGCATCATATTCCGCCACTGGAACGGCGATAATGATTTTAGTAGGCGAGCAGGGCGCTATTTTTTCGACGGCAGCATGCATCGTCTTACCTGTATTTAGGCCGTCATCAACGAGAATGACCGTTTTACCGGCTAGTGAGTCAATAAGCTCGTCACCCTTCACGTCAAGTGGCACAACCGGTGCATGCAATCGCTCGGCGACAACACGCCCGATAGTCATGCCATCGTGCGGAAGGGCAAATATAACACAGTCTTCCTGTGCGTAATGCGCAAGCACGTCAGCCAGCTGCTCGCCGGCGTCGACTCTATCAATAAAATATGTTGCCTCCTCTGTATCCATATCCAGCAGCTCCTCTTTACATATGCCTTTACTATCGCAGATGTGCTAGTAATTGACTGTTAGCAATCTCACGATATCCCACTTATGGTAAGCTATGTAATATAATGAAACCTTCAACAGATACACACCCTTCGAGCATTTTCATGCAGGAGGTAACGAAATATTACCATGGCAGTAAAAAGCCAGCTGTAGAAAAACTTTCTCTCGTAATCAATCCCGGTGAAGTATATGGTTTCTTAGGATCGAACGGAGCAGGTAAGTCAACGACAATCCGATTACTTATGGACTTTCTGCGACCAACAAGCGGCAGTATACGTTTTTTCGGCAGCGAAACGGATGCGCATGTAACAAACGTACGCGCCCATATTGGATATCTCCCTGGGGACGTCTCGTTACCGAAAAAGGTGACCGGAAGGGAACTGCTTACACATCTGGCTACGCTCCAAGGCAGTGCCTTTGACACCCAATACTATAAAGAACTAACGGAACGCTTTGAGACTCAACTAGACAAACGCACTGACACGCTCTCAAAAGGGAATCGGCAGAAGATTGGCCTTATCCAAGCATTCATGCACAAACCCAGGCTTCTTATCCTTGATGAACCAACCAGTGGCCTCGACCCGCTTATGCAGGAACAGTTTTATATATGCATCAATGAAGCCAAACAGCGAGGAGCGGCAATTTTTCTCAGCAGCCATAGCCTTGGTGAAGTAGAAAAAATATGCGACAGAATAGGAATCATTAAAGAAGGATGTTTAGTGTACGAGGGGTTGATAGCGGAAGTGATAAAAAGCCGGAAACCCACTTGGTCCATACGCTTAGAAAAAATTTCTGACATTGCGTTACTAAAAAATTCGCCTCATTTTACCATTCTTCGCGAGACTAAAAACGAAGTAATCGTACAGCCAACACTACCCCTTACCAAAGCATTGGGTGAGCTGTCGAAGCTATCTGTCGTCGCTATGGATATACAGCACGCCGACCTTGAAGATGAGTTTATGCATTACTATGAAACGAGGAAGCAGTCATGATTTCTATCCTGCTATGGGAAATTCGGCGTCGAAAATGGTTCACCTTTTGGTGGACGTTCGGCATTAGCAGCGTAGTCGCACTCACCATCCTGCCATATGTGTCCGTCAAGGAACAAGCAGATGAGTTAACCGAATCGCTAGGAGAGCTGTCTTCATCCGCAGGCTCATTTCTCGGAGGGGCCGATCTTTTTTCACCAGTTGGCTACATAAGCTCGCAGATATACTACATCACGCTACCACTACTGTTAATTATCATGGTTTTAGCACTTGCGTCTAGCCTTATGCGAGATGAAACAGACGCTACAATCGAGCTCACTTTAGCACGACCGGTGTCTCGCACGTCCATACTCCTCGGTAAGCTTCTTGCCGGGCTCATGATTTATAGCACCGTCGGAATAATCTCATACATCATTGCGTATATTTGCGCAGAGGTTACCGCACTGAGTATTAATTCCAATCATTTATTCGTAACACACTTTATCTGTTACATTTTTGCTGCCTCCTTTGGACTATTGGCGTTCATGCTCCTGGCGGCCAGTTCGCGGACGCGTCGGCTTGCTATGCCAGTGACCATTCTACTCAGCTTCGGTGGTTACTTAATAACCTCGCTGGCAGCTTACAGTAGTGTTTTTGATACGATCGCAAAAGCCACACCGTATCATTATTACAACACGACAAAATTACTTACCGGAGAGATTCAACAAGGACTTGTCATTTACCTTGCGCTCGCCATAATGATAAGTTTCGGTTTCGCATTCATAGGATACAACAGGAGAGATATTGGCTAAATACCGCCAGGACTAATCAGCGTGAGATAATTAACAGCCAGAAATGATGCATTCACCTATAGTTAGTAATGCCAATACTAATAAACGAAGGAGAAGTTATGGCAGACCAAAACAATCCAGGACAGTTCGGTAATCGACAAGATACCCAAGAACAAGCAAGTAAAGGCGGACAGGCAAGTACCGGAAGCTTCGGCGACCAAAACTCAGCTAATCCAAGCGAAGCGGGCCGTAAGGGTGCAGAAGCACAACCGCGCGAAGCAAAGGCAGAGGGTGGCCGCAATAGCCACATTAACGACTAATTAGCTTACATACTCTATTACAGGGAGCGCCTAGCGGGGCTCTCTGTTTTTAGGCAGTAAAAAAATGCCGGGGAACAACTGCAAATGCAGTCACTCCCCGGCAGTACCAGGTTTAAACACCTTCCTTTTCCACCAAGGCAAGGTACCGGGCGAATTCTTCTTCGTCAAAACCATCCTTGAGGTCATACGGCTTATTCGCCGTGTTCTTCGGAGTATGAACAACCCCCTTGACAGTGTTGACTCGGGTAACAATTTCGCCATCTCGCTTGTCAACACGCACGAGCGTATTGTCGACGACGATATAAACAGCCCGGCCGTTCTTGTTGGCGTTCTGCTCAACGGCGTGCACGATATTACCGTCAACGAAATTGACGACCGATACGTGACCTGCGCCACCATCAGCTGAGTCGTATCCGGCAGAGTTGTGCACGATCATGTCGCCAGATGCGATCTGACGAACTTCGTTGTAGGCAATTCGCTCCATTTCGAGCGACTCTGCCTTGTCATAGATATCAACAGCACCGCCGACGCCGGCAAAAATGCCTTCGTGCCAGCCCATTGCCTGATAGTGACGCTGCACCAGCTCGACACACTGATACCAGTTGTAGTCGACACCACCGACATGCAGCTCGTCACCACAGTACTCATGCGCACTACTCGAGCACACATTCACACCGTACGTGCCGAACCATTCTTCGCCAGCCAAAATTACTTCTGGCGGGTCGATGTTCTTCGGCGGCGGCGTCACATTCGGGTCGGACGGCGGCGGAGACCCTAGCGGCTCCTGACTAGCATTAACCTCACAGAGCAGAGCGTCGGCTCGCTCTCGATCGGTTTGCGCTTCGCTCATTGCTCCACATTCCTCATTCGGCGTCGAAACGGTCGGCTCCTCATTAGGAATTGACGCAGATGGATCTGCGACAGGAGTAACCGTTTCGGTCGGCTCACCGCCTGGCGGAACTTCTGCCGGATCAGTTTCAGTCGTTGACGTGCCGGTAACCATCGCCACCACATCTGAAATAGCAGGCCGTGCAAGATACCCACCAACAAACATGGCAAGTGCAGCAACAACAGCCAACGCGACAAGAAGGACTTTGTTTCTACGACCCGCGGGTGCGGGAAGATCGTCATTACGCATGGTTTTCACCTCTTTTGTAAAAGAACTTCGGTACAAGAGTAATTATACAACAAAACAGGCAAATGAGCGACAAGTGAGGTGCTGTGGCCTAGCGACGATCCTTATCATCCACTGTGTATTGAAATAACATTAGCCACTGCATAATCGTCATTTGAGACGGGCGTGTATCGTCAGGTATGCCTACCGCACGCAATGGCGCTTTCGCGAAAAATACGGAAGATTCGTAGCACCGAGCTACAAACCTTCGGTATTGCAACATTTTATCATTTGAAAGGAGGGGTTTTGGGCGACGCAACAACTCAACGAGTACCGTATCGACGTTTGGATGAGGCC